>JAJXVC010000082.1 GCA_021782295.1 bacterium
AAACGGAATTGACCGGAACTTCCCGATAGAGGCGCGGCATCATCGATTCCTCGACGTAGCCGTTTCCTCCGAGTGCTTCGATCGCTTCGCCGACATGGGCGACCGCGCGCTTACAGACCCAAAACTTCCCGATTCCGGTGCCGATGCGTTTGAGGACCGAGGCGTGCCGGTCGCCGTTCGGTGCATCCGCGAGATCGGCGAGCCGAAGTGCGAGCAGCGTCGCCGCCTCCGATTCCAAAGCGAGATCGGCGAGGACGTTCGCCATCGACGGGTGTTCGGCCAGTACTTTTCCAAAACTCATCCGATGACTTGCATGATGGATCGCTTGCGCGAGCGCCTGTCGCATCAACGCAGCCGATCCGAGCGCGCAATCGAGCCGAGTCTGATTGATCATCGTCGCGATCGTGGCGACGCCGCGCCCTTCCTCGCCGACTGCCCATGCTTGCGTCCCATCGAATTCAATCTCGGCCGAAGCATTGCTACGATTGCCGAGTTTCGATTTTAGCCGCTGGATGAGAAAACTATTTTTCGTTCCATCCGGAAGAATGCGGGGAACGAAAAAACACGTCAGTCCTTTCGGAGCTTGCGCGAGCACGAAAAAGAGATCGCACATCGGTGCCGAGCAGAACCACTTGTGCCCGACGAGCGTGTAGAGGTTGCCTCCGCCCGAAGCCCCTTGTGGTGTTGCCGAGGTCGTGTTGGCGCGCACGTCGGATCCGCCTTGCTTCTCCGTCATCGCCATGCCGCAGAGCGCGGATTTCTTTTCGGCGAACGGCGCCAGCACCGGATCGTAGCTGCGCGCGGTGATGTGCGGTTCCCACTGCGCTGCGAGTTCGGGTTGATGGCGAATCGCCGGAATCGCCGCAGCGGTCATCGAGATCGGGCAGACGTGCCCGGCCTCAACCTGGCTCCAAAGATAGAAGCCGACGGCACGGCGGAGATGCGGGTGCGGGCGCGGATCGACCCATGCCGCTGCGTGGAGCCCGCGCTCGGTCGCTTCGCGCATGAATTCGTGCCATGCGGGGTGGTAACGCACCTCATCGATTCGTTCGCCGGTGGCGGAAAAATTGTGTAATTCGGGCGTGTACTCGTTTGCTAAACGGCCGCGCTCGATCCACTCCGCCTCCCCGGCGAGTTGCCCGAGCGCGCGCGCATCTTCGAAATCCGCTCCCGGCGCAAGCTGTTGCAAGAGATCGGTGAGCGCGCGGTCGGTGCGAAAGAGATCGTAGCCCTCTAACGGAGGGACTTGGTTGAAAACGCGATGGGTCTCCATCCGTTTACCGTTCGGCGAGCGCCGATGGGAGCCTCGCAGCCGTTTACGCTGCGCTTCCCTCCGCGGTTTCGGCGCTCTCGCCCATCCGTTCTCGGGCTTGGGAATCGAGCCGACCCGAGAGGATGAATGCGAGCAGCGCGACGAGGACGAATGCGAGGTATGCCTCACGGAATCCGGCATTATGATTGTGGCGTAAATCGAAGAGTCCGCCGGCAAGCGAGCCGCCGATCAGTTGCCCGACGATCAACGCTTGGCTCAAGAAGCCCAACGCCGTCGAGCGATGGGCGGCATCGGCGGCGTTGGTAATAATATAGCGCGTCGGTGCGCCCAGGAGCGCTCCGAAGCCGACCCCGGCGACAAGCATCGCGGTGATACTCCAGAAGAGCGAGGTAAAACCGAAGGCGAAGATCGCCAAGCCGAGTGCCGTGAAGGCGCTGCCGAGCAATAAAACGCTGCGACTACCAATGCGGTCGAGCGCCTTTCCGGATGCGGGAATGACCACCACGAAGGCCAGCGCGCCGAGTGCGGCGATCGCACCCGCTTGGATCTCATTGCGGTGTTGCGCGGCAACGATCACGGTCGGGACGAAGAAGAGCGAGCCCTCGAGAATGCCGACCAGCAATTCGATGCCGTAGGTCTTTGCGAGTTGCGGCGTGCTGAAAAGCGAGAGCGGAACGACCGGGTGTGCAACGCGTCGCTCGAAGAACAGAAACACAGCGAGAACGATGGCGCCGAGAACACCCAACGGTATATCGAGCGTCGTAATGCCGGCGACCATCGCGAGTAATCCGCCGGTCATCGCGATGAGACCGAGTGCATCGAGCGGTGGGCGCACGCGCGGTGCGGAGGTCGGCACGTCGCGCAGCGCGCGCACGAAGACCCATATCGCAAGCGGAAGGTTCGCGGCGAAAATCCACCGCCAACTCAATGCGTTGGTAAGAATGCCGCCGATCGTCGGCCCGAGCACCGCCGCGGCACCCCACGTTGCTGCCACCGCGCCGAGCGCGGCTCCGCGTTTCTCGAGCGGAATGACGTCGCCGATCGCCGCGGTTGCAACCGGGAAAATGCCTCCGGCGCCGAGTGCTTGGATCGCGCGCGCGAGGAGGAAGAGCGGGTAATTTTCTGCGGTGATCGCCAGCAGCGAGCCGAGTGCGAAGAGCGAGATGCAGAGAAGATAGATCGGGCGTCGCCCGTAGCGGTCTGCGAGGGTCGCGGCAATGGCGATGCTCGCAACGTTGGCGAGAAGATAGAGCGTGAATATCCACGCGAGATTGCCGAGCGGAACCGCAAATTCATGACCGATCGCGGGAAGTGCCGGCGAGAGTACGGAGAGATCGAGCGCGCCGGCGAAAACGCCGAGCGCAAGCGTCAGGAGTAACGAACGAGTGCGGGTGTCGAGCGCGGGTATCATCGAATGATTATACGATCGACGACCATGGCGAGCGACATCAAGGCGAGATAGACGAGAGAGTAGCGAAAAAGTTCCCGCGCAAAGGCGTTGGACGCGTCGCGTAACGTATGAAACGCATAGTAGAGAAAGAGCGCGCCGAGAATCGCCGCGGCGATCGCATATGCCGGCCCGAAAACATGGAGCGGATAGAAAGCCAGCGATCCGAGAACTAGCACGACGCTATAGACGGCGATTTCGATGCGCGTTCGATGTTCGCCGACCACGTTGGGAAGCATCGGAATTCCCGCTTTATCGTAGTCGGTCTCCGTCATGAGCGCGAGCGACCAAAAATGCGGCGGCGTCCACAAAAAAACTAGAACAAAGAGCCCGAATGCCGCCGGCGCGAGCGTTCCGGTCACCGCCGCCCAGCCGACGAGCGGCGGGATCGAACCCGCAGCGCCGCCGATGACGATGTTCAACGGAGTTCTTCGCTTCAACCACATCGTATAAATTCCGACGTAATAGAGATTACCGGCGAGCGAGAGCCACGCGGCAAGCGGATTCACAAGAAGAAAAAGTAGCGCAAAGGCGAGAACGCCGAGTACGACGGCATAGATCGTTGCCGGAACCAGCGCAATACGCCGCGTGGGGATCGGCCGCATCTGCGTGCGACGCATCAGCCCGTCGATATCGGCATCGTAAACGCAGTTAAGGGCGCCGGCCGATGCCGATGAGAGCGCTCCGCCCAAAAGCGTGAAAAAGACCAACTTGAGCGGCGGAATTCCGTGCGCGGCCATCATCATCGCCGCGAGGGTCGTCACGAGCAGTAGCACGATGATGCGCGGTTTTGTTAATTCGAGATAGGCTGCGGCAAGCCCGATTGGCCCACCGACGGGGCGTGCGTCGAGCCCGTCGATGCGCGCAAGCGTCGAGCTCATCGAGCGCTCGAGTCGCGCGGGAGCGCAACACCGCGAATCGCTGCGAAACTAAACGCGCTGCAGTAGGCGATGAAGAGGAGCGCGGCATTTGCCGCATGCGCTTCGCGAAGATCGGTGGGTAAACGAAGCGCGACGTTCATCAGCCCCAAAAGCACCTGCGTGCAGAGCAAGACGAAGCCGAGCGCTGCCGTGCCGCGAATTCGGCCGGCTGGTTCGCGAAGAAAGACCACGATTGTGGTGATGACCGAGAGTACGAAGGTCAACGCGGCGAAGGTGCGGTGCAGCATCTGTACCTGCTGTGCGGGCTGCATCACCAGGATGTGCCCGGCGCATCCCGGCAGCGAGAGGCATGCCAGCCCCGCTCCGCTGGAACTCACGTACGCTCCCACGCACATGGTGAAAAACGCTGCGATCGTCGTTGCGAGGAGCAAGGCGGGAACGGCGGTTGCCGTGTTTGCCGCCGGCGACTCGCTTGCATGCTCGGGAATCGTCGTGATCACGGCGATCGCGACGAGCGATGCGATGAAGGCCATTGCCGTTCCCCAGTGCAGGACGACGGAGATCGGTGAGTTTCCGAGTTTCACCGTCGCGGCACCAAGTAAAACTTGGACGAGAAAGAGCGCTGCGACGGCAAGAACCAACGGAGCGAGCATCGGTGCGCGGCGGCGCAGACGAAACGCCAGGTACGCGACAACGGCGACGAGCGGCGCAGTCGAGAACGCAAAGAGTCGGTGCGTCCACTCCCAGATCGTGCCGTCGGCCATCGAGGGAATCAGCTTCCCGTGGCAGAGCGGCCAATCGGGGCAGGTCATTCCGGCGCCGTTAATGCGCGTCCAACTTCCGAGTAGAACGGCCCCAAACCCGACGATGGCGGCGGCGACCGCAAAACGACGCAGATTCCTCACAAGCTCCTACGATAACCGTGGGTTCGGAGGTGGGCCTATGACAGTCGTCGCTCGTGCCTAATGGCCCCGTTAACAGTGTGCGGCTGCTCGCAAGATCGGCTGGGCCGCGCTGCTCTCGTCGCCGGCTATAGCAGGCAACCGGCCTTGGAAATCGAGCGCAGCTTCCCTCGCGAGTTGCGTATCGCTGAGCCCCGTCTTCTCCGACGGCGACTGATGGCCGTTCCAGTAGATCGGGTAGCGGCCGGAATAGATCGCGACCCAGTCGCGGTCGCGCGCCGGCGTCGTGCGTATCTCCGTGGGGTCGGGTACCGTCGGGACAGTATAGAAACCGGTTTCGAAATGCTGCATGCTCGCCTCGGTATCGTGCACGCGCATCATATCGTAGGCTTCGAGCGTCGTGACGAATCCATCGAGGTCGCGCGCGGTCTTTCGCTGCCGCCCGACCGCTCCGCCGAGCGCATGCACGAAGGCGACGAGCGCTGCCTTCTCTTTCGGGTCTTTCAGATGCTTGGCAAAGTTGAGTATCTTCCCCGTCTCGCGGTCGGCGTCGCGCGCATTTCGTAAGAGTTGGCCGGCGAGATTGGAGAGATCGTTGAGCCCGTTGCGTCGGTCGATGCTGTTTCCATCACTGAGTTTGACGGTGCGTAGACGCGCAATGGTCTGCTGAAGTGTCGCGTCATTGCGCAGCGTGAGGAGAATCGCGGCGTTCGCATGGACTGCCATCCGCGTGCAGGGCGTCGTTGCTTTTACGCGGACGATGACCTTTAGCGGCGGCAGCACGGGAGCGGCTGCCGGGGCGGAGGAGGGAGTCGGAGAGGCCAGCCCGGTCGAGGCGGCGAGCGCGAGGGCGACGATTCCTTTTGCAATCATCGAAACACCATCCTGACGCGACATTTGACGGATTCAAAGATATAGCATGCGCCTCAAAAGCGCTTTATGCAAGGGGGCCGGAGTCGTTTCAGCCGAACCCATGGCCTCGTGAAGCGTCTCTCGGCCTTGCTACTCTTGCTCGTCTTAGTCGGCTGCCGCGACGTACGCGTTCGCACCTACGGCGAGGGGCTCACCTACGATGCCGGGCACGGCGACCGCATCGCGATCATTCGCAGCCAAGCGCAACTGCATCGCTACGGTCTCTCGGCGCCGGACGTACAGTTTCGTGCCGAATTCTGTGTAGCACTCCTGATGGGCCCGCATCACCGCAGCGGCTTTCGACAGATCGTCGAGTCGATCGACGCGGGGCTGCGGCACGTTCGCGTGGTTGCTTTCGAACAACCGCCGAGCGACGGCGGGGAGCCGACGCGCGCCTACCGCACCTATACCCTCTGGGTTGTCCCGAACGCGGTCTATCGGCGCGGCATTCAGGTGGTGGTCGTGACGCCGGAGGATCGCCAGGTCGCCGAGACGGTTTTGCCCTGATGGTGGCAGTGACGAATTTTTCCTACGACGTGCATGTCGAGCGCCGCGGCCTCATGCTCGCGCCGGACGGTCGCGCCGATGCCGAAGAGGGAATGCTGAATCCGGCATTCGTTCAAGCGCGAAACGGCGAGCGCATGCTCTTCCCCCGCATGGTTGCCGCCGGAAACGTCTCGCGTATCGGTCGTTTTCGCCTTGCCGGCGGCATGGCAACCATCGACGAAGGCTACGCGCTCGAACCGACGCTTCCGTACGAATTGCGTGCGGCGCACGGTTGGGGCTGCGAAGATCCGCGGGTGACGTTCGTTCCCGCGCTCGACGCCTACCTGATGACGTATACCGCGTACGGGCCGCGCGGTGCGCGCATTGCGTTAGCGTACTCGCAGAGCGGAATCGATTACGAACGTCTCGGCCTCGTCGATTTTAGTGCGGCCGGATTGCCCGATCACGACGATAAGGATGCCGCATTTTTCCCGGAGCCGGTCCTTTCTCCCGAAGGGCATCTCTCGTTGGCGCTCTACCACCGACCGATGCTTCACCTGTCGGCGGTCAACGGTGTTGCCGCGATTCCGGTGATTCGTGCAATGCCATACGATCGGCGCGAATCGATACGCATTGCGTATATCCCGCTCGAAAATGTCAAGCGCGATCGCCGCGCATTGTTACAAGTCCGCGAATCGGCGCTCGTGCTTTCTCCCGATGCTTCGTGGGGACGAATGAAGGTCGGTGCAGGCACGCCGCCGATTCGCATTCCCGAAGGCTGGCTATCGGTCTTTCACGGCGTCGATTTACGCCGCATCGACGGCGTTCATCCGCGTTTTTCGTATCATGCCGGGCTCGTCGTCCATGATTTCGAGCGTCCCGACCGCGTACTGTATCGTTCGCCGGAGCCGTTTCTCGTCGCTACCGAAGCATACGAATGTCACGGCGTGGTCGACAACGTCGTCTTCCCCACCGGAATCGAGCCGTTGCCGCATCTCGGCGAGCGCGTTTTCGATATTTATTATGGAGCCGCCGATTACGTGATCGCAGTCGCGCGCGTTCGCTTATCGCTTCGCGCATGACGATATCGCTGTTTTTGGCGATCGTCATCGTCATGGGAACGTTGATCGTCGTGACCTCGATCGTGCACTTTCATCGACTGCAAATTCACGTAGCCGCGACCTCGGTGCCGGCGCCGCCGAAACCCTATCGCGACCGTAACATCGGTCGGGCTGCGCACGGTGCGATTGACGCGCGTGGAGTATGGGCCCTCGCCGCGCAGCCGCGTTGCTTTGAAGAAGTAGAAAAGAGTGCCGGGTCGGAAGCATACGTACGAGCGCATTTGCCGCAAAAAGCGCGTCGGGTGATCTCGGGACGGACGCTCACCTTCGGAAGTTGTCGTATCGTCATCGAAGGCAAAAGCGTTATCGTCATGCGGGGCAACGAACGGATCGCCGTTCCGGCGCCGGCCGAACTCTACCAATCCGCATCGCGGCTCTATCTGTTGGCACGAGGTGCCGCGGGTGGTCCCGAGTTGCGTGCCTATAAAGTGGTATCTCAACCGTGAACGAACTCGAAGCCCGCGTCGGCGAGCGACGCACCTTCGCCATTATTTCGCATCCCGACGCCGGCAAAACGACGCTGACGGAAAAACTCTTGCTCTACGGAGGGGCGATTCACGTCGCGGGGCAGGTCGCCGCACGTCGCGCGCGCCGCTCTGCTACCAGCGACTGGATGGAATTGGAGCGCGAGCGCGGGATATCGATCACCTCGACGGTGCTGCAATTCCCCTATCGCGGCCATACGATCAACCTTCTCGATACGCCGGGGCACCAAGATTTCGGTGAAGACACCTATCGTACGCTGATGGCTGCCGATAGCGCGGTGATGCTCATCGACGCCGCTCGCGGCGTCGAACCGCAGACGAAAAAACTCTTCGCCATCTGCCGCGAGCGCGGAATACCGCTCTTTACGTTCATCAATAAAATGGATCGTCCGAGTCGCGACCCGCTGGAGTTGCTCGACGAACTCGAGTCGGTGCTCGGTATCGCCGCGTTTCCGATGAATTGGCCGCTCGGGAACGGGGAGCGTTTTCGCGGCGTCTACGATCGCACCACGCACGAAGTGCATGTTTTCGAACGTACCGCTCACGGTGCCAAGCGTGCCGCCGTGCAGATGGCCGGGTTGAGCGATCCGGGACT
>JAJXVC010000083.1 GCA_021782295.1 bacterium
ACGGCCAAGTGACGCTCGACAAGACGATCGTCAAGCATTCGGCGCGCAAAGTGCGCAAGATCGCCGGGGGACGGGTGCTCGCCGGTTTCGCCGGATCGGCGGCCGACGGCATCACGCTGCTCGAAAAGTTCGAAAAGAAATATAACGAGTTCAAAGACCTCACGCGCGCAAGCGTCGAGTTGGCGAAAGATTGGCGACAGGATCGCGCGCTGCGGCGCTTGGAAGCGATGCTGGTCGTCGGTACGCCCGAGCATCTGTTTTTGCTTTCGGGAACCGGCGACGTCATCGAACCCGACGAGGGCATCGCAGCGATCGGTAGCGGCGGCCCCTACGCTCAGGCGGCGGCAGCGGCGCTGCTGCGCAACACGACGATGAGCGCCGAGGAGATCGCGCGCGCGGCACTCGGCATCGCCGGTGAAATCTGCATCTACACCAACGCCGATGTAACCGTCGAGGTACTTCCGTGAGCGCGCAACTGACGCCGCGCGAAATCGTCGCGGCGCTCGACCATTACGTCGTCGGGCAGAAGAACGCGAAGCGTGCAGTCGCCATCGCCCTGCGCAATCGCTTTCGACGTGCTGCCGTGCCGCAGGAGCTGCGCGGCGAAATTACCCCGAAAAATATTCTGATGATCGGGCCGACCGGGGTCGGGAAGACCGAGATCGCGCGACGGCTCGCCGCACTCGCCGGCGCTCCGTTCGTGAAAGTCGAGGCGACGAAATACACCGAGGTCGGCTATGTCGGGCGCGATGTCGAATCGATGGTGCGCGATCTCGTCGAACAGTCGATTCGCATGGTGACGCAAGAGCGCCGCGAAGATGTGCGCGATTTAGCGCGCAAACAAGCGGTCGAACGGGCAATCGATCTGCTGCACCCCGAGACGCGCGCCGCGCAGCCGCAGCAGCCGCAAAATGCCTTCGCGGCGACGCTCGGTTCGATCTTCGGCGGAAACGCGACGGCGCAGCAGAGCGCGCCACCGCCACCGCCGAGCGTTCCCGCGCCGGAGGCGCAGCGCATTCGCGAACAGACGCGCGACGAGATCGCGCGCGGCTTCTACGATGTGCGGCTCGTCGAAGTCGAGGTCGAAGAGCAAGCCTCGTTGCCGATCGGGGTGATCGGCGGCAATATGGATCAAGGGAGCGGCGACATGGGCGAGATGCTCGGCGGCTTGTTACCCAAACGCAAGAAAAGCAAGCGCGTCACGCTCGCCGACGCATTGCGCATTTTCGAAGATGAAGAGGCGGAAAAACTCATCGACGGCGATGCGGTCAAGCGCGAGGCGATCCGACGCGCGAGCGAGGACGGCATCATCTTCATCGATGAGATCGATAAAATCGCGGGGCGCGAAGGGGCGTGCGGCGGCCCCGATGTCTCGCGCGAAGGCGTGCAACGCGATATTCTCCCGATCGTCGAAGGCAGCACCGTCACCACCAAACACGGCGCGATCGCGACCGATCATATCTTGTTCATCGCCGCCGGTGCTTTTCACATGAGCAAACCCTCCGATCTCATCCCCGAATTGCAGGGGCGCTTCCCGATTCGCGTCGAGCTCGATTCGCTCACCGCCGAGGATTTCGTCACGATTCTTACCCAGCCGCGCAGCGCGCTCGTCGCGCAGTATAAGGCGCTGCTCGCCGCCGACGGCGTCGATCTCAGCTTCACCGACGACGGCATCGAAAGCATCGCGCGCTTCGCGATGGAGGTGAACGAACGCAGCGAGAATATCGGCGCGCGTCGCTTGCACACGGTGCTCGAGCGGGTGCTCGAGGATATCTCGTTCGCTGCCCCCGATGTCGAACGCGAATTGGTCGTCGATGCGTCCTACGTGCGCGAACGGCTTGCCGATATCGTTGAGAGCGCCGATCTCTCGGGGTATATTCTGTAGTTCGCGGTCGCGCGCTCCGAATGTCGTTGGTTGCTACGGCTTTCCCGGGAGGACTAGTTTCGTCTGCTCGCCCTTCGGATTGAAGAAACCGGGCTCGAAATCGAGCATCTCTCCGTTCGCTCGTTGCGCGGGGCCCGCGCCGCAGAGCATCCATTTGGGATAATGGTGGTACTGGCGGGGAAAGTTACCATCGGCGAATACTCCGCCTTGGGTCAGCACAAAGGAGCGAAGTTCGTATGGTTTCAGGTCGAATAGGATTGCATCTTCGTAGGAGGCCCCCCGATCGACCTCGACCGCGATACGCGTGTAGCGTAGAAGATACGGTGTCTCGTTCATGACCGTAAAGCGCATGGTTTCGAATTCCTGCGGTGAGGTGGTACTCCCCTCGAACGCTGCGTCGCACGAGAGAACGGCAACGCGGGCATTGAGGCTGTTCTCGGGGATGCCGTGGAGAACCGGGCCGCCGAGCTTCGCTATATGGGACGACACGGTGCGAAAGGGACTTTCCGGGTGACCGTGCGCGTTCGGGGTGAGAGCACCCCAGATACCGGGACCTGGGGTGAAGCGTACGGCCGTTTGCCGCTGGAGCGTCTGCGATGCAACGCCTCCGACGAGGAGTGCTGCGCCGGCGATGGCCGCAGCAGCGAGAAGGGCGATTCGATTCAGCAAGGTTTTTCTCCGGAGGTGCACTCGGCAGAGTAGCGACGCATATTTCTGGGTGCGGCGCGCTCAGCCCCTTCACAGGAAGATGCGCATTACGCGCGGAAGCGGGGCCGCCGCGGAGAGATTCCTTTACGTCGCCTTGACAAAAGTCGGACTCACCAATTACAGGTGGTTCGTCCTTGTGTTTTCGTCGCGTGCATGAGGCATGCGATCCGCAATCATCATTACCATCGCTCACGGAGGATTCGTGGAACTTCACCTGCAGCCGGTTGCGAACGCTCACGGCTACGATACCAATCTGAACACGGCGGATGCCGAAGAGCCCCCGTCCCACCAGGCGGCGCAGTCATCGGCAGTAGCGACACCGAGCGCACCGGCACCAACCAAAGAATCGCTGCAGCTCACCCCCGTGAAGTCGATGGCAGGCTACACTGCCACCGGAGAACTCGCGATTATCGCCGATCCCGCGCGCTCGGATGCAAAGACGACGGCGAGGAGCGTCGTATCGAGCGGTGCCACCAAAGCGGCTCGGCAGGCTGGAGCGCCGCCTGTTACGTATGACGCCAAGGCGCAACTATCGCTCGTTTCCGGAGGGGGCGGCGGTGCTCCACACACTGGTGGAAACTCAAGTACAGAAATGCCCGATGGCGTCTACGTGGGCTTCGAGATTCCCGGCATACATAACAAGTCTACTCCTCACGAATTCGTCGAAGTGAGGATGAACCACCAGCGATATGTTTTCGAATACGGCCCGGAAAATCCGAACTCGCCCAATACATCACCATTGGTAGAAAAAAACAAACAATATCACGATCGTGCAAGTCAAGCCGGTGCGCTCTTTGAATTAACGCCGCCACCGGGTGAATCGCTCGCTCAGTTCGAAGAACAGACCTATCGATTGGGCAGAGCAATGGACAACACGACCGCGCAACTGCAAATGACGTATAACGTCTTGGGACCGAATTGCTACTCTGCCGCTGATGCGATCCTGCTGAATGATGGCGTATCGATGGCTGCGCTAAAGGCGATGGGCGACCAAGCTGCAAAAAACGCAGTAGACACGTTAGACCGAGAAATAACGAACGTTGCTGCTTCAACACCTACGATGGATCTCACGGGAACGGTTCGACTTATGGTTGTGGATGCTGAGAATGTCGGCGGCAGCATGAACTGCGATTGGAAGGGCGATGCTTCATACGCGCAGGTTCCACTACCATACGCAGGACTGGTTCCGGATCCGCAACCATTCCCCAGCGAACAACAGATGCAATTCGCGCAGAAGATGGCGATCCTAACGGCTGGAAGTTCGCCAATTGCCAGTCTTATCGGCACGACCGTCAGCACGCTCCTAGGATTTGCCGGCGGAGAGATCGATTTCAGTAAACCGCTGACAAATACGGATTCCGCGCTGCAGGTGACGCTCTCACAGATCGACCAAATCATGGGTGCGCTTGAGGATGCGATGCATGGCGGGAACGTCCCGAACGATCTCTTTCAGATTGCGCAGGCGCTCTATGCACGCAATCCCAAAGCCGAATTGGCCATTCAATCGGCACAACAGATATACTCCGATTTCCAGGAAATCGGGAAGGGCCCGCAGCAGACGATCGACGGTATCCTCTCGCTCGGTCAAGATGTTCTCGATTTCGGTCACGTCGGCACGCAAGGCCTAACCTCCGAGCAAGGGAGACTCTTCAACGATCTCGGGCGCGCGAAGAATCTTGCCGAAGAAGGATTTGCCGCATTTCAGGCTGCCGGAAACCTCGCGAATGCGAAGAGTCCTATCGCAATCGCGTCGGATGTCGGGCAGATCGCGAACGACTTCCACCTCGATGGTAAAGCGGCGAAGGATTACTTCGACGTTCTCAATGGCATCGGCGACCTCTCGCAAATCGGGCATGGCGGCTTCCTGAACATCACCGAGGGGGCGGTTAACCTTGGCGATACATTTGCACCTGCATCCTCGGAGTTCGGGAAATGGCTCCACCTCCACGGGCAGGATGTTCTGAATGCTGCGTCCGCACTCGAGGAAATTCTCGGCGGTGGCGTGCTGAATATCGCGCAAGGAAGTGCCGATCTCGTCAATGTCGGCGAAGATCTCGTGAAAACCGGCGCTATCAAGGCGAGCTCCGCGCTCGGATCGTGGCTGACGAAAAATGGTCTGAAGTTTACTGGGATCGTCGGCGGAATCGCGGCGATCATCCAAGGGTTTGAACAAGGGGGGATTGAGGGCGGCGTGAGCAGCGGAGTCGGCGCCGATGTGTTGCTGACGTCGATCGGTGCGTCCGGTGGCTTGGCAACGCCGGTTGCCATCGTAATTGGAATTCTCACGATCGCGTTCGGCGGCCATCACGATAATCCGGCGAACATGCCCGATAAATACGACACCCAACGCTACGGCCAGATGGTCGCAGACCTTGAAGGAAACGCCGGAGCGAGCGGACAGAGTTTTTCCGAGGATCCGACCTTAAATAAACTTTTCGGCGGGCGGACGGGTATCCAAGCGATCGAAGAGACGCTTGCGTACTACAAAACAAAAACGAACGCGCCGGGATGGTTAGAGCCGCTGTGGGATCAACTCTCCGCGATGTTCGGCGAGAACGCGCAGGGGAACGGTCATCTCTCAATCGGGATCAACGGTACGGGGAAAGATTGCAATAACCAGCAGGTCACCGGCGTTGCTGGAACCGATGGGAAGGTCTATCAGTACACGCAGCTGGGCGGGATGGTGTATGCCTTTGCCGCTGCGTTAGCGCAGGGCACGCGCGGCCAAGGTCTTGCGGCCGAAAGCGGATATACGGGCGCATATCCAAAGATCGGCGGCCTCGATTGGCATGCCGTTCGCTCGGGAGCGGGCTTCGCGTTCTATGCCGAGGATACGTCGAATTTTGGGAACTTCTATTCCTACGATCCGAGCAACCATAATCTCTATTGCAGTCAGACTTCCGGGGTTGTCGGTGGAACGTGGGTCGGTGACGTGCGAACGTACGATTTCAAGAATCATAGCGCGATCGACGGGCAGGCCCCGCCAACGCCGAACTACGGCGGTATCGCATGGCACGGTTTCTCGCAGCCGCAGGGTGGTATAGCCTACTGGGGCGCGTTCACGACGAAGGAAACGGTGACGATTCCGAGTAGCGGCACGTCGAACGACCCGACGATCATCGGGCCGCACGGCATCATGAATCCGCGCTTGCACATTCCGCATACGATAACGACGTATAGAACGACGTATTACTATTTCGGTGCCGACGGAAATCTATATACAGGCGAAGGCCCGGGGTCACTTGCCGACGAGACGCTCGTCGGAAACGTTGCGAGTTATAACTTTGCAAAGGGCGGCAATCAAGTTTCAGCGCCGATTCGACCGCCGAAGCCGATTTCGACACCGGTGCCGAAACCTGCTCCGTCACCGACGCCTGCTCCCGTGAGCCATTCGCCGACGCCATCGCCGGCAAAACCCCCAATCCACGTCCCGCCGTTCGATCCGGTCAAGCCGCCGAAGCCTGTCCTGCCGTTCCACGGTGTTTCGGTTGCGGGCACGCCGAAAGCGCCGGTCGTGACTCCGATTTTTCCCGAGATCCCCGTCGCGACGAGGCGGTCACCGTTCTCGTCGGCACGGATCATCTCTGCGACCGTATAGGAGTTTGTCATTCGTAATTCACTTGTAGCGTTTCTTTTTGTTGCGTGCGCCGCACTCGTCGCTTGCGGCGGCGGCGGTGGCTCGCCTGTGACGCCGACGGCGACGTTCGCACCATCGCCTGCTACGAGCACGACGCCTTCGCCGAGTCCCTCGCCGAGCGGCGCGCCGCCCGCTTCGGCGTCGATCACGGAGCATGTCATTCCGACCGCGAGCAGCGCGCCGGAGGGGATCGTCGCCGGACCCGATGGAGCGCTCTGGTTCGCTGCCTACGATGCGATCGCGCGCGTCACGACCGCCGGTGGTTTTACGCAGTATCCGGTACCGGGCTCGAGCGGGAGCATGAATGCAATCGTCGTCGGTTCCGATAACGCGATGTGGTTTACCGATACCGCTTCGAACGAGATCGGTCGCATCACCACGGCTGGCGCGATAACGACCTATCCTGTGCCGACCGCCAGCCCGGCGCCGTTGGGAATCGCCGCCGGCAGTGACCGCGCACTTTGGTTTACGGAATATACCGGAAACGCAATCGGTCGCATAACGACGGCCGGAACGATCGCGCAGTATCCGCTGTCCTCGGCAAATGCCGGTCCGTTCGGGATCACCTCCGGCCCGGATGGCGCGCTCTGGTTTACGGAATCCGTCGCGAACAAAATCGGCCGCATCACGACGGCAGGGGCGATCACGGAATACGCACTGCCGACGGCCAATGCGTCGCCGGGGAATATCGTTGCAGGGCCAGACGGTGCGCTGTGGTTTACGGAGTTTACGGCCGATGCGATCGGGCGCATCACGACCTCTGGGGCGATCACCGAGTATCCAATTCCGACCTCCGGAAGCAATCCCTCGTCGATTACCGTTGGTTCCGATGGCGCGCTCTGGTTTACGGAAGAGTCGGGAAATAATATCGGGCGGATCACGACCTCGGGTTCGATAACCGAATGTCCGATTCCGACGGCGGGCTCGGGAGCAGAGGGCATCACGTCGGGATCGGATGGTGCGCTGTGGTTTACGGAGTCCTTGGCGAACAAGATTGGCCGTATCGTTCCCCCATCGAGCGGAGTGACGCTCTCGTCGGCGTGGAACTCGTTCGTCGAACGCTCACGGTCCCTTCAGGATGCCCCCAGGCGCGATCTGCTACAATCGCGCTATGGGAAAAACGCAATCGATGATCCGCCACGTGGGGGCGCTCGCGCTTGGTATGGCGCTATTCGGCTTAGCGGCCTGTAATGGCGGCGGCACCGCCTCGACGCCGGCGCCGACGAAGCCGTGCGTCTCGCCGGTAACGGTGCAGGTGCTCTATCCGCAACCGGGGGCGACGGCTGTTCCCGCGACGTTGACGACGATCTACGTTGCGACCAGCGCCGCCTTCCCGAGCGATAGTAATAATGCGTGGGATACCGAGCTGGTTGGGCCGCCGACCTATGGGGTCCAATTTACCGCGCAGTTCGCGGCGACGACGGCGAGCGCGCTTCCGACCGGCTCGGCGACACCGAGCATGGCGAACCCCCTGTACTACGCGACGACGCTGAGTAACTCACTGGTGACGGGCTCGGGATTCTCGATCTACATCAATAACCTCAACGATGCCGCTTGCTACGCCGTGGGCACGGGGGCGACCGCGCTCTCGAGCTTCTCGACGTAGTAGGGAGAGCACGGAGCGCGGAGGTAGAATACCCAACGTATGCCCTATCTCCGCGAAATCGTCACCGAGGGGAACCCGACGCTGCGTAAGGTGGCAAAGCGGGTCGCCCCCAAAGAGCTGCAGGATCCGTTGACCCAGCAGTTGATCGACGATATGTTCGAGACGATGTACGATGCGCCG
>JAJXVC010000084.1 GCA_021782295.1 bacterium
ATTGCAGCGCTCTCACTCGTTGGATTAGCATTCGCACTCGACGGCGCACCGGGCTCGCTCATCGCCGTCACCGCACTGCTCGCGATCTTCGGAATCGGTCAGGGGCTTTTCACTTCCCCAAACAACAGCGCGATCATGGGAGCGGCACCGATGCATCGGCTCGGTGCAGCAGGCGGCGTCCTCAACGTCACGCGAACGTTGGGAACGAGCCTCGGCGTTGCGGTCGCCTCTTCGTTACTTTCGTGGGCGATCGCGAGTTACGGCCACTTCCGCGATACGCTCGATGCGCCGCGCGCAGATCTGCTCGCGGGCATTCACGATGTTCTCTTCGTCTTCGCCGCACTCGCGCTGGTCGCCGCAGGGATATCGATGATGCGCGGTCGCGAAGAAGCGATCGATGAAGCGCACCGCGAAGAGATCGCGCTGATCGAACGCTCCGGCGGCGTATGAGGCGACGCGTTCGGCATGGACTTGCGGTCGCACTAGCGATCGCCTTCTGCCTTCTCGGTATTCGAACGGCACTTGCCGCCCATCCGAGGCAGCCGGAGAGGCTTCGGGATATCGACGCGCTTATCCAGATCGTGCATCGACTTGCGCCACGAATTCATCCACAGAATATCGACGTTGAAAGTATCGACATCGTCAAGTCGTTTGCAATCGTCGAGTGGTTCGCGCAACCAACCCGCCAATCGATTGCGCACAATTCGCAGAACGAAGGCGGCACATTCCTCGCACGCAAGAGCGTGCACGAATGGATACTCGTCCGTCAACTCCCGCTGAGCTATACGGCCGCCACGCTGACCCGTACCGCTCCGGGTCTTTCGCCCGCCATTGCCCGCGCCCTCATCCATGGCTACCGCATTGGAGCGAGCCTTCAGGGTTGCAATCGCGATGGCAAGTGCCGCAGCACATCGCAAGAGATCGCCTTCGCGGTCGAACACGAAAGCATGGCCCAGGATCGCTTTATGTTTGCCCCGGTCGTAGCTCCGATCGCTCGCGACGGGAATTTCGCGCTCGCCGATTACACGGTGGGGGAGAGTGGCGGAGAGGCGATGCTTCAACGAAAAAACGATCGCTGGAAGGTTCTTGGCATGGGCGGAGGGAGTATGAACTCCGTTCGATGGCTTTCCTCTGGATTTCGCCTATCTCTCGCCGTGGCCCGCACGCTTGTCACCTCCATGAAGAAAAATGAAGCGGCGACCTTTTCGGACCTCTGCGTGCCGAAACGTCAATGCCTCAATCGAGCGCGTTCGGCGACCTCGGCATTCTTGACTCGCTTTGCAAAGGCAGGCGGCGCTCCTCCCAACGCGGCCGTTCGTGAGGTCGCAATTGCCGGCACGAATGCTCTTCTCTACTACAACAACGGCGAGACGGGGGGCGAAGCACTGCTCCAACTGCGAAACAATCGCTGGGAAATTCGGGCGATGGGGCCGGTCTCACTCGCCGATTCGGATCTCCTCGTAAAGAGCCTCGGCATCTCGCCGACCGACGCAGCGCGGCTCGCTTACAGAATGACCGATCTCGTGCAGTAGCGACTCATTGCGAGCACGCCGAAAACCAAGAATGGCCGAGCGTTACTGCTCGGCCATTCTCTGATTTCGCAAGAGTGGTCTTACTTCGGGTAGGTCATTTCCTTGGGTACGACGATCTTGTCGAACTCGTCGGAGGTGACGTAACCGAGTTTGAGCGCTGTCTCTTTGAGCGTCGCGCCGTCGTGGTGGGCTTTCTTCGCGATCTCGGCAGCCTTGTCGTAGCCGATCTTCGGCGAGAGCGCCGTCACCGTCATCAGCGATTCGGCAAGATACTTCGCGATCACCGGTTCGTTGGCTTGTAGACCTTCGATGCAATGCTCGCGGAACATCGTGCAGGCGTCGCGGAGCAACGTCGTGCTGTGGAGGAAGTTCGAAATCATCACCGGGTTGAAGACGTTGAGTTCGAAGTTTCCTTGGCTCGCGCCCATCGTGATGGCGACATCGTTGCCGAAGACCTGAACGCAGACCATCGTCATCGCTTCCGACTGCGTCGGGTTCACTTTTCCGGGCATGATCGAGCTACCGGGCTCGTTCTCGGGAAGGACGAGTTCACCGATGCCGGCGCGCGGGCCGGAGCCGAGCCAACGCACGTCGTTGGCGATCTTCATCAGTGCCGCGCCGAGCGTCTTGAGCGCTCCGGAGGCGAAGACGAAATCGTCGTGCGATGCAAGCGCGGTGAATTTGTTCGGATGCGAACGGAACGGGAGCTTCGTGAGTTCGGCGAGTTTCGCCGAAGCGCGATTCGCGAATTCGGGGTGCGCATTGAGCCCCGTGCCGACCGCCGTGCCGCCGATCGCGAGATCGTAGAGATGGTCGAGTGCTTCGCGACAGGCGACCATCGCCCGATCGAGCTGGGTCACATAGCCGGAGAACTCTTGCCCTAACGTGAGCGGCGTCGCATCTTGTAAGTGCGTGCGCCCGACCTTCACGATATCTTTCCACGCCTTCGCTTTGACGTCGAGAGCATCGCGCAATTTCTGCACCGGAGGCAGCATCGCGACCATCGCTTCGGCGGCAGCCATGTGCATCGCCGTCGGGAAGGTGTCGTTGCTCGACTGCGACATGTTCACATGATCGTTGGGGTGGATCGGTTTTTTGCTGCCCATCTCGCCGCCGGCGATCTCGATCGCACGGTTGGAGATCACTTCGTTGACGTTCATGTTGGTCTGCGTGCCCGAGCCCGTCTGCCAAATCCGCAACGGGAAGTGCGCGTCGAGTTTGCCGGCGATCACTTCGTCGGCAGCCGCGACGATGAGCTTGGTCTTCTCGGCGTCGAGTTTCCCAAGATCGTGATTGACGAGTGCGGCAGCTTTCTTCAACTGCGCCATCGCAACGATGACCTGCTTGGGCATCACATCGCGGGGCCAGCTACCCTCGCCGATCTCGAAATGGATGAGCGAGCGCGCGGACTGCGCGCCGTAGTATTTGTCGGCGGGCACATCGATGGCACCCATGGAGTCGGTCTCTTTGCGCGACTGAAGCGCGCCGTTGGAGGCGTTTTTGGTGGTCGTCATAGCTCCGCTATCTTTGCGCGAAGCAAGCCCCCACCGCCTGGACTTAGGTCGCTCGGGGTGCCCGCGAGGCGGCCCGTTTCGGCTCGATCCTGCCGACCTCGCCCAGAACCCGCATCTCGACGACCTCGTAGACCGTCAGCGGAAAGCGTGCGTCGTGGCGGCGCGGATTGCAACGGCCGCAGGTCATGGAACGCCGCGGCAGGCGGCGTCGCAGGGCCTCCATGCCGCAATGCTCGCAGCGAAAGATATAGCGGGTGCTCGCCTCCTGGAGCGGGCGAACCGTGCCGAGATCGTGATGGATCGAGGTGATGCCGCACTGCTTCATCTTGCGCCGAAAATGCGCGCCGTGCCCGGTCTCCCCAAAACGTTGGTAGCACCAGACGTGGATCATTTCGTGCAGGAGCGTCTCCTCAAGTGCATCGGGATAGCGCCGGAAATGCTTGGGAGAGAGCTCGACGAGTGCCGGCGTGCGATAGGTCGTCCTGCCGGCACAATTCGAGAAGCGCTCGTTGTAGGCGATCGAACACGCGCCAATCTCACCATCGAAATGCGTGAGATTAAGGCGCGCGAAGAGCATTTGGAGGTCGGCTTCGGTCGGCAAGGGAGCGCTCATCTTTGCCGATATTTCGCCGTCGCGCGCGCGCGTTCCGTGCGGGTTCCCCGAGCGCAACGGTCGAACGATGCTTCCATGCAAACTCCACCACCCCCAAAGCGCGGGCTGCCCGCGCCGCTGGCCATCGGGCTCTTCGTCGCCTTCGCCGCAATTTTGCTCCTCGTCACCGGCGATTTTATCCTCAAAGGATTCGACGTTCGCGGCTCGGTCTTCGGCACCGGCGGCCCCTCGATGCAGCAAAACGCGGGGAGCTCGGCTGCGGTTCAGGGTGGGCCGCCGCCGGCGGTGATGCTTCAGGTTACGCAGCTCAAAGCCCGCATTGCAAAACACCCGCATGACGGCGTTGCGCTCACGCAACTCGGCGATCTCTATCTCGCATCCTCGCAGTTCGCGCGCGCAATTCCGTATTACGAGCGCGCGTTGGTCATCAATAAAGGCAACGTCGCGGCGAAGACCGGCCTCGAACAGGCCCGCATCGGCCTAGCACAGGCCGCAAAAGAGTGATCGCGCTTCTGCGAGTGACGCTGCTCGCATTCTCGCCGCTGATCGCCGCTCTTCCCAGCGGCTTCACCTATCTCTCGACGTTCGCACCGCAAATTCGTCAGGATATGCGTTACGCGACGGCGGATAATTTTACCGGCGCGCGCGTTCCCGGTTACGATGCACCCGCTTGTATTCTCACCGTGCCGGCGGCAAAGGCGCTCGCGAAAGTCGAACGCCTTTTACTGCGGCACTATCTGACGCTTCGCGTCTTCGATTGCTATCGCCCCGAACGCGCGGTGCACGCATTCGTTGCGTGGAGCAAGCGTCCGAGCGAGATTACAGCAAAGGCGCGCTATTTCCCAAACGTTCCAAAGGCGAAACTCTTCGAGCGCGGATATATCGCTGAAAACTCTTCGCACAGTCGCGGCAGTACCGTCGATCTCACCATCGACGGCCTCCCAATGGGGACGCCGTTCGACTTTTTCGATCCGCTCTCGCGCGGCGATGCTCCGGTTCCGACGCAAGCGCGCGCGAATCGTATTTTTTTAGCGACGCTTATGGAGCGCTACGGGTTCAAAAGCTATCCCGCGGAGTGGTGGCACTTTACGCTCGCGCGCGAGCCCTTTCCGAAACGCTCTTTTAATTTCCCGGTGACGGCACAGCGCTAGCAGCCGCGCCGCGTGCGCCGATCGCGCATGCAATCTCGACCACATCTTCAGCGTCGAGCGCGAGGCCGCGGATAAGCTCGTGGTAGCGCTCGACCGCTTGTCGAGCCGAGTTTCCGGCGGCGCGTTCCTCGCGAATTCGCTTGACTTGTTCGGTCACCGCATGCGCGAGCGCGCTCGTCACTTCAATACCGCTTTCTGCGAGTCGCGCCCCATTCTCGCGCAACGTCTGTTCGACCAACCCGACGCCGGAATGCTTGCCGAAGAGAAACTCCGTATGCGCTCCGACTAATTCGCTGGGAACCGCTTCGTAGATGCGCCGATCGATCATAATGCCGTGCGTGTGAATCCCTGATTCGTGCGCAAAGACCCGCGAACCGACGATTGGTTCGTGCTGTTGCATCGGAACGCCGCTCATCGACTCCATAAAGCGCGAGAGCTCGCGCAATTTATGATATTTGAAGCCGGGAATCTCGATGCCGTAGAGCTGCCGCATCGCCACGACATATTCGTGCAGTTTGACGTTGCCGGCGCGCTCGCCGTAGCCGTTGGCGGTGACCGAGATCACCTTAAAGCCGCATGAGGTCGCCGTAATCGCGTTGATCGTTCCGAGCCCATAGTCGTTGTGCAAGTGCGCGACGACCGGAATACCTTTGGGAAGCCCGCCGATGAGCCGGTTCCCGTGCGCGCGCATCGCCTCAGGGGTCAAGCAGCCGACCGTATCGGGCCACGCCGGGCGCGTGCCGCCTGCGGCAAGAACGCGATTGAAGTACTCAAGGAAGTACTCGACATCGCCGCGACTGCCGTCCTCGCCGCCGAATTCGATCTCCTCCGCGCCCAGCGAGCGCGCATAGCGAACGGCATCGCACTGCAATTCGATGTTTGTTTCGCGATAGAACGAAAGCGGAAGCTTCAACCACTCCGACTCGTCACGACCGGCAAAGCGCAGCAACACTTTTCCGATTTTATATTTCAGGTGAAGATCGCTGCCGCTGGAAAAGATGAAGAAGGTTACTTCGCGCGGATTGACGCCGATCTCGCGCAGCGCAGCGACGGTAACGTCGATATCGTTGCGGTTGCTACGGCACATGACGAGAATCTCGACGTCGCCGAGTTCGCCGCGCCGTTTCGCTTCCATGACGAGTTGCAGCGTGCGACGATCCCCCGATGAAGCGGCGGGAAAACCGACGCTGATGATATGGAGGCCGATATCGGCGAGCGCAGTCGCAATTTCGAGTTTTTGTTGCGGCGTATAACAGACACCCGGCATCTGCTCGCCGTCGCGCAAGGTCTCGTCGTAGAGCCGGATCTCCGCCGGATCGGGGAAATGCACGTCACGCGTGAAGCGCGTCGGCTCGATGATGAGTTGCTCGATCGGCTCTTCAAATTTCATGGCCAACCCTGCTTCGACGTACGAGGGGGGGCTTCTTCGCAGTCGAAGCAACAGGGCCCATGAATTCCGATCCGCAGCCGCCGGAAGCCCCGGCGAAAAAAAAGCCGAAGGGGCTGGCGGCGTTGCTCGCCGCACTCGGTGGCCTCGCCGTAAAGTTTAAGGGGCTCCTCGTACTGGTTTTCCACATGCCGATGTTGCTGGGGAGCATCAGTTTTCTTGCGACGCTCTGGCTCTACGGGCTCGCCTTCGGATGGCGTTTCGGGATCATTCTTGCGCTCGTGTTCCTCGCCCACGAACTGGGGCACGTCCTCGCCTTTCGCAACTACGGCCTCGCGGTTGGGGCTCCCGTATTCTTACCCTTCGTCGGAGCGCTCACGCCGGGAAGTACACCGGCAAACGCGGAGGATGGCGCGTATATCGCACTCGCCGGGCCCCTTGCGGGGCTGACGCTCGCGGCCGCCTCGCTTGCTATGGGTTTGGCGACGCACGATCCCTTTTGGATGCTCGCTGCGAATATTAGCGCGTTGCTCAACCTCTTCAATCTGATTCCAGTGATGCCGCTCGACGGAGGCAGAGTCATTCAAGCGGTTTGGCCGCCGATCGTCGTCATCGCAGTACCGATTTTTATCGTCGTCGCAGTCCTCGCACGCATACCGCTCCTGCCGATCGCCGTTGTCGCGTTCTTCAGCGTTATCTGGCTTACGGGATCGTGGCGAACCGCTCTTGCTTCGACGACCGACAGCATCGGAATGTCGGCGCGCATTCGCATCGGCCTTGCCTACGCAGGAACGCTCTTAGGCCTGCTCTTTATTGAAGCGCGCATCCATCTGCCGGCAATGGCAGCCTTGCACCGATGAGCGAGCGCGAACCACCCGATTTTGCCATGCAGCGCGCCGTCGAAGTACTGGCGAGTATCTACGAGCGCAAACGCCCCGCGCATGCACCGACGCTGCCTCCACGCGCCGATGCTCCCATCGCGCTCTTCAACGAGCGTCTCTCGCTCGTCGTCGGCCGCAGCACGCGCCGCGATGTCGAGCGCGAACTCGGTATCGCGTACCGCTATCCGTCGGCGGGTTGGTACACCTATTGCCTGCGCATCACCGGAGATCGCGCTTTTCTATCGCTCTTCTTCAGCAACAGCATCTTGAGCGCAGCGGAACTCTATCGCCCGCGCGGCGCACAAGCGCCGTCGTTGGAAGCGCGCGACTGCGGAAGCTATCGCTTGGTTCCAGGCGAGATCGAGCTTGGAATGCAGCTCCTCGCGTTGCCCGAATACTTCACGGCGATTCCCGCCCCGAGCGGCGGTAGCTACGCGCAAATATTTGCCACCGGTTTCCCCGGCGGCAGCGCGCTTGCGATGGGGAACGACGGAACGATCGAGCGCCTGGCCGTCTACGTCGACGCTTCTACCGCCCCCGCTGCGCTTCCCGAGTAGCGCGCTACTCGGCGTGACGGCATACGACCGCGCAGCGCGAAAGCGCCTGCGATGCACCCAACGAGCGTCTAGCGAGGAGCGGTGCGCGCAGGCGCGGCAAGCGCTGCGCCCCGCCGCCTCGATACGGTTGCTTCGCAACCTACTCGGCGTGACAGCAGCTACTCGGCGTGACAGCATACGACCGCGCAGCGCGAAAGCGCCTGCGATGCACCCGACGAGCGATTAAGCGAGCGGCGAGGACCCTGACATTGCTTGTCCGAGCCGCGAGCGTCTAGCGAGGAGCG
>JAJXVC010000085.1 GCA_021782295.1 bacterium
CATTCGTATCAAACTCGCCGGTATTCCGCATGACGAGCGCTATTTCAACGAACTCATTGCCCCGCAGATCGACGGTGACGCGGTCGAGTTTCTCGGCGAGGTGCGCGGGAGGCGCCGCGATGAGGTGCTCGGCGGCGCGCTGGCGTTGGTGCACATGACGACGCGCCCGGAACGCTTCGGGCTCACGTTAGTGGAGGCGATGGCCTGCGGCACTCCGGTTCTCGGAGCTCGCATGGGATCGATTCCCGAGATCATCCTCGATGGGAAAACCGGGATTCTCTGCGACGATATCGAGGCAGCGGTCGCCGCCGTTCCGAAACTCGCCGCGCTCGACCGCGCCCTCTGCCGAGCGCATGTTAAAAAACATTTCAGCATCGAGCGTATGATCGACCGGTATATCGACGCCTATCGCATCGCGTTGCACGAACGCTTACCGGGCGCGCCAAGTACAGCGGAGATAGCGGCACGCGCGCACGATTGGTGGGATCGCCCGATGGCGTTTACGGATATTCCACCGCGCCCAAGCTCTTTGCGTTTCGCCGAATAGTCGCGCCGCTCGTCATTCCGAGATTCGGCATCGGTCATCCCGAGTAGCTGCGAAGCAGCGTATCGAGGGATGCGTGCGGCGCCTCGATACGCCGCGTACCGCGGCTACTCGGCGTGACAACGATGCTACTCGGCGTGACAACGATGCTACTCGGCGTGACAACGATGCTACTCGGCGTGACAACGATGCTACTCGGCGTGACAACGATGCTACTCGGCGTGACAACGATGCTACTCGGCGTGACAGATACTGCAACGCGTGGCTACGGAAGCCAGCGCAGCCGACCATGTGCGCTGCGCGCCCGCTTAATCGCTGCATCGTCAACCGTTCCGTCAACGATCGCCGTAATGTGCCCCATTTTACGGCGCGCGACGGCATGGTGTTTGCCGTAGAGGTGCAACACGATACTCGGGTCGGCGAGCATTTCATCGACTCCGCCGAGCGTATCGCCTTTCCCCGCGCCGAGGATATTGAGCATGATCGCGTTGGCAAAAAGGCGCGGTGGGGAGAGCGGAAGCTCGCAGATCGCGCGAACGTGCTGCTCGTATTGCGAGCATGGCGTAACGTCGATCGTATAGTGCCCACTGTTGTGCGGACGCGGTGCAATCTCGTTCACGAGTAGTTCGTTGCGTTCGTTGAGAAAAAATTCGACGCAGTAGGTTCCGACGATACCGAGTTTCCGCCCGATCGTTGCGGCCATCTCGGCTGCGCGCGTCGCCAGATCGGCCTTGATGCGGGCCGGAGCAATCGTCATCGAGAGGATCCCTTGGTCGTGCGAATTCTCGGCGACGGGATAGGTGACGACCTGGTCTTGCGCGTTGCGCGTTGCAATGACCGAGAGTTCTTTCACAAAATAGATCAAGCGTTCGAAGATCATCGTTGCGCCTTTGCCGGCGGCAAAGGCAGATTGAGCGGCGTCGAGCGTATCGACGCGCCATTGTCCCTTTCCGTCATAGCCTCCGCGCACGGTCTTCATAATCGCCGGGAAGCCCACCATCATCGCCGCTTCGGAGAGATCGCCGATGCGTTCGATTTTTGCAAAATCCGCAGTCGGAATGCCGCATTCGCGAACGAACGATTTTTCCAACAGACGATCTTGCGTGATGCGCAAGACCGAACTTCCCGGTGTCACCCGAAAACCTGCGGCTTCAAGATATTCAATCGACGCGATGGCGATATTTTCGAACTCGAAGGTGACGATATCGCTCTTCTTCCCCAACTCTTCGATCGCCACCAAATCGTCGTAGGACGCAACGATCTGTTCGTCGGCAACTTGACCGCACGGCGAATGTTCTTGGGGATCGAGAACCGTGACGTGATAGCCCATGCGCTTGGCGTCCAGCGCGAACATGCGGCCGAGTTGGCCGCCTCCGATCACCCCCAGACGATGCATCACCGCGGCGTGCTCGCGGCAGCATCACCGTGCATACGGGCAACATAAGCAAGCAGCGCATCGGCAACGCGCGTGTCGTGGAGCGCGATCATCCGCGCGGCGAAGAGCGCGGCGTTAACGGCACCGCCGATCGCCATCGTGGCGACCGGTACGCCGGGCGGCATCTGCACGATCGAGAGCAACGAATCGATACCGCGCAGTGCCTTCGACTGCACCGGGACGCCAATGACCGGGAGCGTGGTTTTTGCGGCGATCATGCCGGGCAAGTGGGCCGCCCCACCGGCCCCGGCGATGATGGCACGAAGCCCTCGACCGGCCGCAGCTGCGGCATATGCAAACATTTCATCGGGCATGCGATGAGCGGAAAGCACCTGCATTTCGCAGGGGATCTGCAGTGCGACGAGCGTATCGTGTGCGGGAAGCATCGTCTCCCAATCGGATCGACTCCCCATGACGATACCGACGAGCGGCGGCGGGCTATCCATATAGCGCAGGCGTTTCGCGCCGACCCAGGGCGCAACCTCGCAGCGATGCTCTGCAAAACGGAGGGGATGAAGCGATGGAAAGATTTCGGCTCGGCGTCAATTATTGGCCCGCTCGCAGCGCGATGTATGCCTGGGAGCGTTTCGAGGCCGCGGACTGGCGCGCCGACATGCAGCGTATCGCCGCCCTCGGCTTAGATGTCGTCCGCTTTTTTCTGCGCTGGGAGAGCTTTCAGCCGGAGATCGATCGGATCGACGAGGCTGCCCTCGCGCATTTCGACGCGGTGATGGACGCCATCGATGAGGCGGGTTTGCAGGCGATGCCGACGCTTTTTTGCGGGCACATGAGCGGCGTGAATTGGCTGCCGCCGTGGAGCCTCGACCCGGCAACGCCGCACGGACGCTTTCGCAGCATGACGCTTGCCGGCGAATCCTCGTACGGGATCGGCGATTTCTACGCTGACCCAAAGTTGCTGGAGGCGCAGAAGCTCTTCGCGCGCACGATAGCGCAGCGCGCTCGCGGGCGCCGCTCGCTCTGGTGCTGGGATCTCGGCAACGAGTTCTCCAACCTGCGCGAGCCTCGCACGCCCGAAGATGCTGCGCGCTGGAGTGCGATGCTCTCCGCGATTCTCTCCGAACACTCGGGAGTCGCTGTGACCGGCGGCATTCACGGCGAAGACTTCGAACGCGATCGGCATATCCGGCCGTCGAGCATCTCGCTCCCGTGGCGATTTGCGACGATGCACGGCTATTCGGTCTACAGCGCGTTCGCGCGCGATCGACTCGACGCCGAGGTCGTCCCGTATCTCTGCGAACTCGCGCGCTCGTTTACGGAAAAGCCGGTACTCTTTTCGGAGTTCGGAAACCCCGCGTGCGCACCGAACGAAGCGCACCCTGAGCTTGCAAAACCGTTTGCCTGCCTTACCGAGCGCGAAATGGCCGACTACTGCATTGCCGTCGTCGATCGGCTGCAGAGCCGGGGTGCGCTCGGCGCGATGTGGTGGTGTTGGAGCGATTACGACGAAGCGCTCGCAGCACTTCCACCCTTCGATCTTGCAACGCACGAATTCCGCTTCGGCATGGTTCGCGCAAACGGCACATTGAAGCCGGTCGCACACGCGCTCGCAGCACTTGCGACGCGCGAGATGAGCGTGCTTCCACAGACGCATCCGCCCTTCGTCGACGAAACGGAGTACTACGCTGCGATGCCCGGAGCGATCGCCGCAAACTACGAACGGTATCTCGCCGATGTCCGATAAACGGCACGGCATCATCGTTACCGGCGCAAGCAGCGGCATCGGGCGCGCGATTGCGTTGCTTGCCGCCGAGCGCGGCTATGCCGTCCTTGCAATCGCGCGCCGGGCCGACCGCCTGACGAGCCTTGCCGCCGAGGTCGGCGAGCGCGCGCCCTTCGCTACGCTGGTTTGCGATATCACCGCTGCAGATGCGCCTGCCCGCATCGCCGCTGCGGCCCGCTCCGCGCTCCCACGCATCGATATTCTTCTGCACAATGCCGGTGCCGCGCGCGCGGGAACCTTGCTGGAGCAAAGCGATGCGGCGTTGCGCGAGCAGTGGGATCTGCATCTTGCCGCTCCGCTGGCAATCACGCGCGCGTTGCTCCCGGACCTGCGCGCAACGCGCGGTACGATCGCCATGTTGGGCTCGGGGCTCGCCGTCATGCCGGTGCCCGGTTTCGGAGCCTACTGTGCGGCAAAAGCCGCGGTACGCGCGGCATGCACGCAACTGCGTCGCGAACTTCGTCGCGACGGCATCGCCGTATCGTACTGCGACCCGGGGGTCGTCGCAACGGAGTTCTCCACCGTCTCGGGAACAGCAGCCCCGCGATCGATGCGCCGCGCAGATCCTCGTCAGGTTGCGCGACGGCTCCTCGACGGCATCGAGCAACGACGTTCGCGGATCGACGCCAACCGCGTGCAACCGCTGCTGCTGGCGCTCGGTCGCGCCTTTCCAAAGCTCGCCGACGCGGCGATCGCGCGCATGGCCGATGGGACGAACGCCGCGCAACCCGTGGTTATGCCGCCTGCGGTGCCGCCCGTCGCATCGGCGCCGCTCCCGGAGGCAGCGCAAGCGAACGGCCTCGCTGCGGCGCTGGCGCCGCTTGCGCGCCGGATGGAGCGCGCAAAACTTCCGCCCGCATTTCTCGCCTCGCTTCTTCAACCGAATGCGATCGTTGACGTAAACGAAGCCGCAATGCGCTGGGCCGGCATGCCGAATAAGAACGAGCGTGCACTGCTCGGCGAGGTCTTCGATGCGTTAGTGGATGCGGGCTTTTTCGAGCGGATCGATGCGCAACGCTTGCGCGTGTTACGCGAGGCGGAGTCGCTTGATCGCGACGGCGAGGAAAAATAGCAGCGTCGCCATCAGGACGATCGTTGCGCCGCTCGAGCTCCCGAGAAAATAGGAAACGTAGAGTCCGCCGACGGTACTGACGACGCCGAACACCGCCGAGAGCAGCAGCATTGGCGTAAAACGCTTCGCGAGTTGGTAGGCTGCCGCCGCCGGGGTTACCAAAAGCGCGGCAACCAGAACGATGCCGACCGACTGCAAGGCGACGACGATGGTCAGCGCGAGCGCAACGAGCAGCCCATAGTCGAGCCACTTCACCGGGATCCCCGCCGCCTCGGCGACGACCGGATCAAATGAGGCGAAAAGCAAGTCGCGATAGGCGAGCAATGCCGCGACGAACACGGCAGCGCCGACGACGACGATAAACGTGAGATCGCCGCGCGTCACCGAGAGAATGTCACCGAAGAGAAAGCTCTGCAGATCGAGCGTGTAGCGTGTCTGTCGGCTCATGAGAAAAATGCCGAGTGCGAATGCGGCGGTAAAGAGCACGCCTATCGAGGTATCGAGTGAGACTTTGCCTTTGCGATGTACGAAGCCGATGCCGAGCGCCGTGAGGACGGCAACGACGGCCGCACCGAGCTGATAATCGATATTTCGCAGATAGGCGATCACGATGCCGGCGAACGACGCGTGTGCGAGCCCGTCACCGATAAACGCGAGCTTTCGCAGCACGACGTAGGTGCCCATCATCGAACAGAGTACGCCGACGATCAGCGCGGCGACCAACGCTCGCTGCATGAATGCGTAAGCAAAAGGGGCGAGCAGTGCGTGCATCATATGCGAACCTCAGGATGTGCTTCGTGCCCTTCATGCGGATCGTGGTCGACGCGCAGATGGCCGTGCGTGTGCGTGTGTTCGCGAATCGCGGAATATGCACCCGACGCGGCAACTTCGGCGGGGGTTCCGATCGCCAGCATGCGACGGTCGAGCACCATCAGTCGATCGAACCATTCGTCGACGCGTTCCAGATCGTGCGTGGTCATCAGCACCGGCGTTCCCCGAGCAACGACGGCACGGACGACGACGCGCATCGCTTCTTCGGTTGCGGCGTCGACGCCGGTCGTCGGCTCGTCGAGTAGGAGGAGACGCGGTTGCTGTGCGAGTGCGCGCGCGATGAAGGCTCGCTGTTGCTGTCCTCCCGAGAGTTCGGCGATATGACGCCCCGCCATCGGCGTCATCCCGACAGCATCGAGCGCTTCTGCGACCAACGCGCGATCCTGCGCTTGGAAGCGCTGCCGCCACGAGAGGTGGGCGAAGCGACCCATCGCCACCACGTCGCTCACCGTCGCCGGGAATCCCCAGTCGACCGCTTCGACTTGCGGCACGTAGGCGATCGTCCCGCGCGGCAACTTGCGCGGTTCGGTTCCGAAAACGCAGATCGTGCCGCGTTCGGGTTTGAGCAACCCGGCAATTGTTTTAAGAAGCGTCGATTTTCCCGAACCATTTGGGCCGACGATTCCGAGCGCTTCACCGGGTCGCACGCTGAGATCGATCCCGTCGAGCGCACAGAAGGCGTCGTAACAGACCCGGATTGCGTGGAGCTCGACGTCGCAGTTCATCGGAGGGCGCGCACCAATTGTTCGGTGTTGTAACGCATCATTGCGATATAATTACTGACGACGGCGCGATGGCCGATCGAATCATCGTAGAGATCGGTGACGACCTTGATATCGGCGCTGCCGGCAAAGGCGTGCGCGAGTTTTTTGCTATACTCCGGCTCGGCAAAGACGGCACGAACGTGGAGTTTTTTCGCGAGCGTGACGAGCTCTGCAAGACGGCGCGGATTCGGTTCTTGCCCGGGGGCCGGGACGAGCGAGCCGACGATATGGATGCCGAAACGCTTCGCAAAGTACGGCCACGCGTCGTGGAAGACGATAAGTTGCCGATCTGCCGGCGGAATCGTCGCAATTTGCGCCCGAATCCATGCGGTAAGCGCATCGAGTTGCGCATCGTAGGCGCGCGCATTTTTTTCAAACGCCGCTTTATGCGTTGGATCGATCCGAACCAGCGCAGCGAGAATCTTCGCAACGTAGGTTTTCGCGAGCACCGGGTCCATCCAGAGGTGCGGGTTCCCGCCGACCACCGGCATGCCGTCGGTGAGTACGAGGACGCGCGAGCGAGGGACATCGGCACCACGTACCATGCGATCGGCCCACGCATCGATGCCGGTGCCGTTCTCGACGACGAGTTGTGCGCCGGCAAGCACCGCAATGCTCTGCGGGGTCGGCTGGAATGTCTCCGGCGACGCACCGACCGGCACGATGTTCGTCGAACGAACGTATGTGCCGCCGACGCCGTTGACGAACGAGTTCAACGTCGAAAATGTCGTAACGACGTCGATCGCGGTGCTTCCGGGAGAACTCGGAGGCGATGCTGCAGCGGTTGAAGTTTTTCCGCCACCGCCGCAGCCGACAAGAGCGGCGAGAGCGAGCAGCGTGAGCGCGCGCGGGGCTAGACGCATGAGCGACACTTTCCGTGGAATTCAAGCGAGTGATCGTCGAGTTGAAACCCGTGGAGCGAGCGCAAGCGATCGACGAAGGAATCGAGCGCGCCGCAGGCGACATCTTCGACGCGGCCGCAAGAACGACAGATCGCGTGATGGTGGTGCCCCTTATCGCAGGACATGAAGGTCGCCTCACCGCGGTCGTTGAGGCGCAACGCCGCCTCGCCTTTCGCTGCAAGGCGTTCGAGCGTCCGATAGACGGTCGCGCGCGAGACCGGCGTGCCCGATTCCTCAAGCCGCACGCAGAGCTCGCCGGCCGAAAGGAAGCGGGGCTCGGCCCTCAGGATGCGAGCGATCGCCTCCCGTGGCCGGGTCTCGTATTCGGTCTCCATAGTCGGGGCATTTTGAGAACGAGTCTCAAAATCCTCCGCTCGGGCGGGAAATGCGGGAAGCGAAGGTGTTTGACAGGGCTAGTGGCCGATGCGTAGAATCGACCCCGGCGCACTTGGGGATGTAGCTCAGCTGGTAGAGCACTTGCTTCGCATGTAAGGGGTCAGGAGTTCGAGTCTCCTCATCTCCA
>JAJXVC010000086.1 GCA_021782295.1 bacterium
CTCCCGGCAAAGCAAAGGCACGGTGGGCGTCGTCGATACGCTGTGCAAAAGTCATCCCGGCATATTTCGCTCGTGTGGCCCCTGGAGCCCCCCGGTTACCGGAAGAACGACTCCGGTGATGAAGTCGCGCTCGGCGGCGACGAAAAAGCGTACTGCATCGAGCACGTCTTCGTAGGAACCCGCGCGGCCGACGGGATTGGCGGCGGGTATCTTTCGCGCTTCGGCGCGGTCGAGCGACTTTTCGCGGATGTCGCCGGGCTCGATCGCGTTGACGGTGATTCCGTGCCGCGCGACTTCGGCCGCGAGCGTACGAAGCAGCGAGACGAGTGCGCTCTTCGCTGCCGCATGGAGACCGAGCCCCGGCGCCGGAATGCTCTGCGCGGAACCATTCATCCCGAAGGCGACGATCCTTCCGAATCCTGCTTCGCGCATGGCAGGAAGGACGGCCCTCGCCGCAAGCCACGCACTACGCACGTTGCCGTCGAACATCGCGCGATACGCCGTTTCGTCGGCACGCTCTAACGCTGCAAATTGCAGCGGCCCGACTGCATGAACCAGCGTATCGAACGGGCCGTGTTCGTTCACGCAGCGATCGAGCGCGCTTGCAATCTCGCTCGCGTCGGCGAGAAAGTCGATCTGCGTTGCGCTCGCAATCGCCCCTTCGGCACGGATACGAGCGAGCGTGTGCTCCGGAGAGCTCTCGCGCCAGGTGATGGCAACGCGATTGAATCCATCGCATGCAAGCCCCGCGGCGATTCCCGCAGCGAGCCCGGAGGCAGCTCCCGTGACGAGAACCGATCGTCCGTTAATTCGTCGCACCTACCGGAGAGAGTTCGGCGCGCACTGCGCGGCGATCCGCTCGCCGCTCGAGCGCACCCATCCACGTATTGTAGATCATCGGTACGAGAAAGAGCGTAAGCACGAGCGACGAGAGGAGACCGCCGATAATGACGGTGCCCATCGCTTGGCGCCACTCCGCCCCTTCGGCGAAGCCGAGCGCGAGCGGCAGCATGCCGAAGATCATCGCTGCGGTCGTCATCAGAATCGGGCGGAATCGCGTTGCGGCCGCTTCGACCACCGCCTCGCGCACGCGCATGCCGCGCTTGCAGAGCGTATTGGAGTAATCGACGAGGAGAATGCCGTTCTTCGCGACCAATCCGAAGAGCATCACGATTCCGAGCATCGAGATGATATTGAGCGACTGTCCGAGCTCACCCGGAAGATGTCCCATGAATGCGAGCAAAATGAGGGCACCGACGACGGCGACCGGGACCGAGAACATCACGATGAGCGGCTCGAGGAGATTGCCGTAGAGAATCACCATCAGGAGATAGACGAGACCGAAGGAGGTGAGGAGGGCGATTCCCATATTTACCAGCGTTTCGGAGAGAAACTGCGTATCCCCCTGCGCCTTCAGGTGCACTCCGGGCGGCAAAAAGCCCGGCTCATGCAATTTCTTTTCGAGCGGCGCGACGACTGCACCGAGCGCGTACCCGGGCAGGATATCGCCCAAGACGTTGACGACGCGCTGGCGATCGTAGCGTTCGATCTTCGTCGGAGCTTTCTCCCAGCGGAAGCGCGCGACATCACCTAAGGGAATCAACGTTCCATCGGAGGCGCGCACCTTCACGTTCTGGAGTTGCGCGAGCGTGCTGCGATCGGCCTTCGGAAATTGCACGTAGACATCGATGAGGCCATTGGGCGTCCGCACGCGCGTCGCCACCGCGCCGGCGATCGCGATGCGCGCTGCTTCGGCGGCCGCGGCGGGCGAGACACCGAGCAGTATCGCCTTCCCACGTTGGATGGCAACCCGCAGTTCGGGCGCGGCGACCTCAGCGGAGGTCTGAACGTTGACCGAGCCTTTCGTCTCTCGCAAGACGTTCGCAATTTTTTCAGCGGCGGCATTGATCTCGTTGTCGGGGCCCAGCACGGCGTAGAATATCGGCTGCCCGCTCCCACTTCCGGTATCTGCGCCGACCTGAAAATCACCGCCCGGTGCGAACGCGGCGAATTTGCGAATCTTCGCGATCGTCGCGTTGGTATTCCCGCGATCGGCAGCGTGCATATTCGCATCGAGCTGCGCATAGTTGCCGCCGGTGAGCGAGCCCCAACCCGAGGGCATGCGCCCGACCGTCGAACTGACCGATTTTACGCCGGGGAGTTTCATAATCGCCCGTTCGATTGCATCGACCCCTTTGGCGGTGACGGCGATCGGCGTGCCAGGCGTATATGCCAGCGTCATGCGAATATGTCCGGTCTGTTCGGCGGGAACGAAATCGAAATTAATTCCCCCAAGTGCCGTCATCGCCAGTGCAAGCACTGGCGGAATAATGAGCGTTGCCACTGCGGTGGCGCGATGTGAACCGAGAGTCGAGAAACCGCGCAACCACGGGTGAACGTGCCCCCGTCGCCGCAAGAAGGCTGCGAAACCGTAGGCCGAGAGCGTGCCGACCAAAATAACGCCGTCGATCGGAATGGCGTTTGCCCCGCTGCCGACCAACGCGAGGGAATTGATCAGCAAGACCGCGCAGACGAACGCAACGAAACGTCCGTGCCGCAGTGCGGCAGGTAACAATCGCGTACGATAGAGATCGAGCACGGTGTTATAGCGATGCACGAACAGATTGAGGAGCAAGAGCGCGAGCGCGAAAACGCCGAACACGTTGAGAATCGTCGCGCGGAGTATCGCTCCGGCAGCGAACAGTACGACTGCGGCGACAAAAACCGAGAGATGCGCGCGCCGCGTATCGAGCGCGGCGAGCCAGCGCGGCGGCTCTTTCTCAACTTTTTTGACGCTCCAGAAGGCCGCCAACATCGGCGTCAGCGTGAAGGAGACCAGCAGCGAAAAGAGCGTCGCGATGACAACGACTGCGGCATACTCTTTGAGATAGGCCCCGACGATGCCCGGTAAGAACGCAATCGGTAGAAAGACGACGACGTCGACCATCGTAATGGCGATCGCCGCGCCGCCGATCTCGGTGCGACCATCGATCGCGGCGGCGTGGGAATCTTTCCCCATCGCCCTGTGGCGCGTGATGTTCTCTAGTACGACAATCGAGTCATCGACGAGAATACCTATTATCAACGCCAACCCCATCATCGACATACTGTCGATGTGAAAACCGAACGCTTTCATCAGCACGAAGGTCGACAGAATGGAGGTCGGAATCGAAATCATCACCACTGCGGCGTTGCGCCAGGCGTGGAGAAAGAGCATCATCACGATCGCCGTGAGCACGACCCCTTCAAAGAGAGACTGCCAAACACCGATCAATGACTTTTGCGTAAAATCGGCCGGCGCATCGATTTCGTGAAAACTAATCTGCGGAAACTGCTTTTCGATCGCTTTGATATGCTCGCGCGCGACCTGCGTCGTGGTTATTTCGTCGGCGCCGATCGCGCGCCCCAAACTCACGTAGAGGCGCGGTTTGCCGTTATAGTGGGAAATCGTTCGCATTTCGATGTGGCCGTCATCGACGCTCGCGACGTCGCCGACGCGAAGATTCTTATCGCTCGTGCCGGGAATGACGAGCGGGATACCGGCGATATCGCTCGCGTTGTCGATTCCCGAGCGAATCGAGACCGTCGCTTCGCGCGTCGGTTGCTCCAAGAGGCCGCCGGGGAGATTCGCATTATTTCCGGCCACGGCATTGAACACGTCACCGAGCGTCGCACCGAGCCCGTCGAGCGCGGCGGGATTCGGCCGCACGTTGAATTGCCGCGTCGCAAGGCCGTAGACATCGACGGTTTGGACGTTGGGAATCTCTTGCAGCATCGGCTCGATCTGATTCGTCGTGAGATCCGCGAGTTGCATCGGCGAGAGCGTCGAGGAACTCAGCGCGAGGTCGAGCAACGGCTGCGAGGCGCCGTTCCGTTCTACTGAGGGCGGATTCATATCGGCGGGCATGTAGATACGCGCGGTATCGACACGGCGCTGAACGTCGATGGCGGCGATATCGAGATTGGTTCCGAGGCGGAAGCGCACTAAAACGACGGCGCTCCCTTCTTGCGTCGTCGCCGTCACCTGATCCATATTTTGGGTTCCGACGAGTTGGTCTTCAATCGGTTTGACGACCAACTTTTCCATCGTCTGCGGTGAAGCACCGGGATATCCGGCAGCGACGATTACCAACGGGTAATCGGTTCCCGGCGGATCGGCGCTACGCCCGATCTGAAAGAAGGCGACCAGTCCGGCGACGGCGAGCGCAACGAAGATCGCCGCGGTGACCATCGGCCGGGATATTGCAAAACGGGTCAACCACATACGCCTTCACTCCTTGCCTGCACGAATGCGCCCAAGCGCTTCGCTGCGTACTACGCTGGAAGGAGCGGCGGAGTTTCAGCCCTGCGGAAGTGCCGGCCCCACTCCGGAGAGCAGGGCGCGCCGCTCGACCAAAGCCTTTCGCAGAACCGTAAGATCTTCCTCAAATGCACCGAAGGCCGCGTCGCTCTCGACGGCTTCCGGCGTTACCGTATTCGCTCGCTCGAAGAGCGCGGTCGCGGCACTCGCGAGCCCCACATCGAATGCGACCAAGCGATGCAGCGTCGGCAACTCGTCGCGGAGGCGCGACCAAATCGGGTCGGCACCCGGCACCTCGAGGGTGAGGACCGACGAGCCTGCCGCATCGATCCGCGCGGAAAGATCGTGCAGCGTCTTGACGCGCCGCATGGCATCAGGGGGCGGAAACGGTTGATCGCGGGTTGCCGGAGGAATGTATCGTTCGCCGTAGCGCGTTTCGAGCTTCCGGAGAAGCGCCGCAGCGTCGGCGAGCAAATTCGAGACGCGCTCGCGCACGAGCAGATCGTTTGCCCGTGCTTGATTGCGCGCGTCGTAAAAATTGAAGCCGAAACCGCTGAGCGCGACTTGCGCGAAAGCGACCGATGGATCGTGCGAGGGCTGCGACGGATCGAGCAGCGCCCGCACGACATCTTCCGACGGTATCGCCGGGTTCATTTTCCGGTCGTCGTTCCGGCGTCGGCGTTTCCAAGCGGAAGCACCGGCGCGGCGCCGATCGTAAAGGCCTGTCCGATTGCCATGTTCGGCGCGCTTGAAACGCCGCGCTCGGCCATGAGAATCGCCGCGTAATAGCGCACCGCCTCGATCTCCGAGAGTCCGAAGGCCTTGAGCGAGATAAGGGCTCGCATCCGTTCGTCGTTCGGACGAACGAGTACCTTAACGGTGTCGAGCGCGATGCCGTAGCCGTCGAGAAATTCGCTTAAGTGCGTGCGCACGAGCTCGGTAAGTTCGTGGATTTTTTCGTTGACTTTCTCCAGCGGCGTCACCTGGATGAGTTGGTTGATCGCCTGTTCGACCACCGGCCCGGCATAATCGTTGATCTGGTCGGTCAATAACGCATGGCCGCGATAGGGCATATGCTGCACGAGCTTCAGCGCGCCGTCTTTGGTCGGCACGTGAATGTAGTAATCGACGTCATAACTCATCTCCGCCATCTCCGCCGAGAGCGCGATGCCGGAGGAGCGCACGACCAACTTCGCACGATTGATGTAGATCGCTTCGTATTGCCACGGGCTCTGCCCGCCGAAGAAACCCTGCACGAACGATCCGACGAGCGGCTTATCTCCGGTCGTGATCGGATATTGCCCCGTTTCATAGACGTTGAGAATCGCGCCGCGCGATTTCAACACGCAGAAATGATTGCTCTCGACGGTGAGCAGCGAACCGCTCACAATACTTGCCGACGGATAATGATAGATGAGGACCTCGGGGCCCATCACCTCTTGTCCGTTGTTGTCGAGGGTGGAGATGACGCTCATGATCGGCATTAGCTGGATTGTCCTTTACGGGCGATGGGTGGAAGCGGAGGAAGCGCGTTGCGTGCGATCGATGCGCTGCGCGGCGCGAGGGGAGCGAGCGGAGCGATTGCTCCGGTGAAGAGTACGCGTGAATCGCGCCGAGTCGTCGGCGCGGCCTGAGGAGCGGTTGTCGGAGTGGAGGTTTCGGGAATACTCGGCAGGCCCTCGGGGACCCCTTCCATCTCCTCGCTTGTGTCGTTTTCGACCGAGCGGTCGGTCGCATACGAGCGCCCGCGCCAAGAACGGCGCCGGTATCCATAGGAGCTCGCGCCACGTTTCTTCCCGGTGAAAAACATCCACAGCAACAGAACGCCGATAAACGGTAAGAAATGCCCCACGAGAGGCTTCTACCGCAGAAAATCGGCTTTGTTACGCCCTGACGCGGTCGAGCAGGTGGAGAAATGAACCCTGCACGCTCCCGCGCTGCATTCCCATGCGCAGCGAAGCACCCGTCGCGTCGCTGCATTCGAAGAGTGCCTCGGCCGCCGATTCGCTCGCGACGCTTGCGAAATGAAACTCGTGCCCACGAAGGCTCGCACCTGCGCTCGCAAAGGGCATCTCGACGAGCGTACGCACCTCGCGATACCCGAGATGCAGACGTGGACGCGCATACGAGAATTGCAGCGGCAGAAAACCGAGCATCGCATGTTCGACTGCATCGCGGTCGGCGAGCCTCTCTCCAAGAACCATGTAGCCGCCGCACTCGCCGTAGATCGCCGCATCACGCGCACGCGCCGCCTCCATACCGGCGCGAAAATTCGCGGCAGCAGCGAGCCTGTCGGCATGGAGTTCGGGGTAGCCGCCGGGAAGATAGACCGCATCGGCGTCGGCGCTCGGCCCTTCATCGGCAAGCGGCGAAAATCTCGACAGATGCGCCCCGGCGCGCCGCCACCCGTCGGTAATATGCGCGTACGAAAATGCGAATGCGCAGTCGTCGGCGACGGCGATATGCGAGCCGAGCGGCGCGAGCGGAGGTTCGTGCGACACAGCGAGATCGCGAAGCGGCGCGGCGAGTTGGAGCAATGCATCGAGATCGAGTTGTGCCTCGCATGCGGCGGCGGCAGCATCGAGAAATCGTTCGAGGTCGTGATGCTCGCGTGCTTGCACGAGGCCGAGATGGCGTTCGGGAAGAGCGAGCGCAGCGTTCGAAACAAGCGCACCGAGGCTGCGAATCCCAATCGCCTCAAGCGACGGAACGATCGTCGCGGCATGCCCGGCCGAGCCGACACGATTGAGAATCGCTCCGCAGACGCGCAGCTCCGGGTCGTAGCGCGCGAGCCCGAACGCGACCGCTGCGGCGGTCGTCGCCTGCGCCGCAACATCGAGTACCAACACGATCGGCAGATCGAGTCGCTTCGCAAGATGCGCGCTCGATCCGACGCCGTCGCGCGCGCCGTCGAAGAGCCCCATCACCCCCTCGACCAACACGATATCGCTCTCGGCGGCGACCGCTGCGAGCTCCGAGCGTAGCGTCTCCTCGCGCATTCCCCAGAGATCGAGCGTCGCGGATCGACGCCCGCAGGCGACGGCATGAAAGGCCGGATCGATAAAATCCGGACCGACTTTCGCCGCACCGACGCGCAGGCCGCGGTTACGCAACGCGCGGAGAAGCCCTAAGGTCAGCGTCGTTTTTCCGCTTCCCGATGCGGCGGCGGCGAGTAGGAGCGCGCGTGCGTTCATCGGCAGAGGCTATAGCCCGGCGCGGGCACCTTCACCTCCGAGAACGGCAAAAGGAGCCGCAGGGGCTCCTTTTGCTAACGATGGTGCGCAAGACTGGACTCGAACCAGCACGAGATTGCTCCCGCTAGCCCCTCAAGCTAGTGCGTCTACCAATTCCGCCACTTGCGCACGAGGGCTCCGCGACTATACGGCCTAGCGCATCCCCGG
>JAJXVC010000087.1 GCA_021782295.1 bacterium
TCGCGCAATCGAACGCGCGCTCGGAGATGCTCCGGGTCGATGCTTTGCTCCAGCAGCAACTTCCGCCGGGGGCCGTCATTGCGTGATCTAAAGGTCGCAGAACTCGACGATGAGGCGTTGCGCGAGCAAGCCGATGCGTTGGGATTGGCATTGCGAGTCGACGAACTGCGGAGTATCGCGCAGCGGCTGGAGCGCGCACCGAGTTTTGTGGAGCTTTATGCTTTCGATGCGCAGTGGAGCGAGCATTGTTCCTATAAGTCGAGCCGGGCGCTGCTCGGGCGACTGCCGACTGCCGGACCCGATGTCGTGCTCGGCCCGGCCGAGGACGCGGGCATTCTGCACCTCGGCGAACACGAAGGCGAGCGTTATGGAATCGTCATCGCTCATGAGTCGCACAATCATCCCTCGCAAGTGGTGCCGTTCGAAGGCGCCGCAACCGGCATCGGCGGCATCGTTCGCGATGTTCTCTGCATGGGCGCCGAAGTGGTCGCCGTCGCCGATCCGCTGCGCTTCGGGAGCGTCGATTCGGGGCGCGAACATCAGCGCGCCGTAGCGCGCGGCGTCGTCGACGGAATCGCCGCATACGGTAACGCGATCGGTGTTCCCAATCTCGCCGGCGATTGTTACTTCGACGGCGATTTCGATGACAACGTCTTGGTGAACGTCGTTGCGCTGGGCCTCGTAAAAGAGTCGGAGGTTATCCACTCACGGGTTCCCCGTCATGGTGAGAATTTCGTGTTGCTGCTGGTGGGGAAGGCAACCGATGCCAGCGGTTTCGGCGGAGCCTCGTTTTCATCGGTTGCGCTCGATGCGCAGGAGGCGCAGAGCAACAAAGGCGCCGTGCAAGTTCCCGATCCGTTTCTGAAAAACGTGATCATGCGGGCGAGCTATCGCGTCTTTTCGCTGCTTCGCGAGCGAGGGATCGAGGCCGGCTTCAAGGATCTCGGTGCAGGCGGCATCATGGGCTGTTCGGCAGAGCTCTGCAGTGCCGGCGGTTTCGGCGCCGAGGTCGATCTCGATAGCGTGAACGTCGCGCTCGATCGGCTACTCCCCGAAGTGATCGCCGTCGGTGAGACGCAGGAGCGACTCCTGTGGGCGCTTCCCGAAGAGATCGTCGACGAGGTCGAGCGCATTTACAACGAGGAGTTCTCGCTTCCGCAGGTCGCACAGAATGCGCGTGCGGTGCGTATCGGTCGCGCGACGGCGGCGCAACGCTACCAACTTCGCCATCTCGGCGAGATCGTGATGGACGTACCGATCGATTTTCTCACCGGGAGCGTTCGCGACACGTTGCCCGTCGAGGCACCGACGCCGCCGCCGATGCGCCGCGAGCAGGATCTTCACTGCAAGCGTTCGCTCGACGATCTCTTTCACCAGATTCTCGCCCATCGTGACGTTTGCTCGCGAGCGCCGCTCTACCGCCACTACGACGCGGTCGTTCGCGGACGGACGGTTATTCCGCGCGGCGAGGCCGATGCCGGCGTCATGGCGCCGATCCGCGGATCGCGGCTTGCGTTTGCTTTGAGTGTCGACGGAAATCCGCGGATCGGTCGTCTCGATCCGCAACGCGCCGCCGAACATGCCGTATACGAATCGATTCGAAACGTCGTGGCGGTCGGTGCCGAACCGATCGGCTTAACGGATTGCTTGAACTACGGGAGTCCGCGCGATGCGCGGCAGTACGGCGAACTCGTCGCCGGGGTCGACGGCCTTGCACGGGCCGCGCGTGACTTCGGGCTTGCGTATGTATCGGGAAACGTCAGTCTCTATAACGGCGCGCCGAACGGCCATGCGATTCCGGCCTCGCCGATCGTTGCATGTCTCGGACGATTGACCGACCTGTCGCACTGCGTCACGCTGCCGCTCAAAGAGATCGGCTCGCATCTCTATCTCGTCGGTGAGACCCAACGTGCGCTCGGCGGAAGCGTTCTCGCCTCGATTCTCGCACTCGCCGACGAAGCGGTGCCGGAGATCGATATCGAACGCATCGTTGCCGAACATCGTTTTGTGCTCGCTGCGGCGAGCAACGGGCTGCTGCGGAGTGCCCACGATATCTCCGACGGCGGTCTCTTCGTCACGCTTGCCGAGATGAGTTTCGGTGCTCTGGCGGATCGCCGCGCGCCGATCGGCATCGATCTCGACGGCTACGCCGGATGGTCGGCGGCCGGACGATTCGAGTCGGCTTTCGGCGAATCGGGCGGCATCGTGGTCGAAGTCGCAGATCGCGATGTCGAACGCTTCGAAGAGCTTGCCGGAGCATTGGAGAGCGTGCGCGAGATCGGAACGACGATTGCGGAGCCGTTGCTCGCGTTCGAAGATGAAGCGTGGGAGATCGCGGATCTGCACCGGAGCTGGTCGCGGCCGCTGGAGGAGCTCTTTCCATGAAGGCGCGCGTCGCCGTTCTCGTTTTCCCGGGCACGAACTCCGAAGAGGAGACGCGCGATCTTCTCGTCGATTGCGGCGCCGATGCGCGCATCGTCCATTGGAGCGAGGCAGCGAGCCTCGTCTATTACGACGCGTTTGTGCTTCCGGGAGGCTTCGCCTATGAAGATCGCATTCGCGCCGGAGCGATCGCGGCGCACGATGCGATGCTCGACGCCGTGATCGAGGGCGCGCAGGCCGGGAAGTACGTCATGGGCATCTGCAACGGCGCGCAAATTTTATTAGAGGCCGGCCTTGCACCCGGCACGGGGGAGATCCGTCGACCGACCGCCGCGTTCACGCATAACGCGCAGGGGCATTTTATCTGCGAACGCGTGCTCTTGCGCCGTACCGTTCCCGCGACGCGCTGCGCGATCGCCGCTGCACTGCCGGAGAATCTGTTGATTCCGGCCTGGGCGGCGCACGCCCAGGGGCGACTCGCGGCTGCGCCCGCTCACCTCGACGAACTCGATCGCGATGGCTATATCGTCTTTCGTTACGCCGATGCCGCCGGCGCGACCGATGCGCACCTCGCTCCGCAAGGCTCGGCGCACGGCGCCGCGGCGTTGACGAATCGCGAGGGAAATGTCTTGGCGATCATGCCACATCCCGAGCGCGATGCCTGGAACTTTAACCATCTCGATCGCCGCGAGGGCTCCGATCCGCTCGCACCTTCGGGTGGAAGCGTACTTTTCAAGAGTTTCGTTACCGCGTTGGAGCGCCTGTAGAGATGGAACGCGTTTTTGCCGTCGAGTTGAAAATTCCCGATAACGAGGCCTTCACGGCGATGCGCGCACTTCAACGTTTAGGAGTGGCGGTCGCGCGCGTGCAGCGTGCTGATATTCTGCTCTTCACCGGAGATGAAGGTGAAGAACGGCTCGCCGCCTCGATCGAACGTGACGAACGTCTCTTCAACCCCAATAAACATCGTCTCGAACATGTGCCCAGTGCTCATCCGCGCGAGGGCGAGGTGTGGATCGAGGCGATCGATGCCCCCCGCTCGCTGCCGATGCGTCGCCTTGTGGGCTGGCGTCTCTACGATAACGCCGGAAAGCCGCTCGGCAACGACGATCTTGACGCCGCATGCGCGCGACTACTTTGTAACCCTGCCATCGAAAGGGCGATCCGATGAATCGGCACTACACCATCGCGACGTTGGGCTCGCACTCTGCGCTCCAGATTCTCAAAGGGGCGCGCGATGAAGGTTTTCGGACGTTGGCGATCACCAACCCCCAGACCGAACGGCTCTATCGCTCGTTTCGCTTTGTCGACGAAGTCATCGTCCTCCCGTCCTACTCGGCGTTTCCGACGCTCTTCGAAGAGTTACGCGCTCGCAAAGCGATTGTCGTCCCGCACGGCTCCTTCGTCGCCTATCTCTCCCCCGAAGAGCATAAGAAGATGACCGTTCCCTACTTTGGGAATAAGGCCGTGCTCGATTGGGAAGCGAGCCGCGAACTGCAACGCGACTGGTTGACGCGCGCGGGGCTGCGGTTGCCGCGCCAATTTAAGAGCGGTGCCGAGATCGACCGCCCGGTGATCGTCAAACTCTATGGCGCCGCCGGCGGCAAGGGCTACATGTTCATACGCGATGCCGCCGATTTCGAAGAGCGGGCCGGCTCGCTGAAAGCTCAATATACGATTCAAGAATATATCATCGGCGTACCGCTCTACATTCACTATTTTTACTCTCCGCTCTCCGGCGAACTCGAAATCATGTCGATGGATCGTCGCTACGAGACCAACGTCGACTCGCTCGGCCGCATTCCGGCAGCGGCGCAGGAAGGCATGGATGTCGACCCCTCCTACGTCGTGGTCGGGAATTCGCCGGTGAGCCTGCGCGAATCGATGCTCGCCGAAGCATTGGAGATGGGCGATAACGTCGTTCGCGTGAGTAAGGAAATTTGCGGCCCGAAAGGGCTCTTCGGAGCGTTCTGCATCGAAACGATCATTACGCCGAATATGCATTTCTACATCATGGAGATCTCGGCGCGCATCGTTGCCGGCAGTAACCTTTTCATTGATGGATCGCCGTATTCGTATCTCAATTATTCAGAGCCGATGTCGACCGGTCGCCGTATCGCGCGCGAGATCAAAAACGCGCTGCTCGCCTCGAATCTCCAGGCCGTGCTCGACGATTCGAGCGTTCTGTAGCCGATGGCTGAATTTACCTCTGTCGAAGAGACGCTGCGCGGATACGATCTCGATGCGTTAACACTCTGTTCGATCGGAAGCCACTCGGCGCTCGAGGTCGCCGCAGGGGCGAAGTTGCGCGGGTTTCGGAACCTGGTGGTGACCGCGCGGGGGCGCGAGCGCACCTACACCGAGCATTTTCGGCGGCGCGATGGTGCGATTCCACGCGGTTGCGTCGACGACGTGATCGAACTCGAACGTTTTGCCGATCTCCTCGACGAACGGGTGCAGCGAGAGCTTTTGCAGCGGAACGTCGTCTTCTGCGCGAATCGTTCGTTTGAAGTCTATCTTCACCAACATTTCAGCTACGATGAAATCGAGCGGCGGATGCTCGTGCCGTTCTTTGGTAATCGCTTTCTCCTGCGGGCCGAGGAACGCGACGAGGCGGGGAACCAGTACGATCTGTTGGCAAGCGCAGGTATCCGTCATCCACGACAATTCGGTTCGCCCGAGGAGATCGATCGTCTCGTCATGGTGAAGGCACCGCATGCACGCGTGCGTTTCGAGCGAGCGTTCTTTCTTTGTGCGAATCCGGCGCAATATCGCGAAGTCAGCGCGCGGTTGATCGCCGAAGGGATACTCGACGAAGCCGGACTCGCCGGAGCGATTATTGAAGAATTTGCGCTCGGACCATCGATCAACTTGAATTTCTTCTATTCACCGATGCTCGACGAGCTTGAGCTGATGGGGACCGATACGCGTCGGCAAACCAATCTCGAAGGCTTTCGTAACGTGCCGCCTTCGGTCTACGAACAATTGCGCGATGTACCGATGCGCCTGGAGGAAGCGGGACATATCGCCGCAACCCTGACGGAGTCGACGTTGGAGTCGGCATTCGAGATGGGCGAGCGCTTTGTCGCCGCCGCACGTCGTGCGCTTCCGCCGGGCGCAATCGGGCCGTTTGCATTGCAGTGCGCGATCGTCGCGGGCCCGCCGAAGGAGTTCGTCTGTTACGATGTCTCGCTGCGCATTCCGGGATCGCCTGGAACGCGCTTCACGCCCTATTCGTCGTACCGTTGGGGGCGCGATATTTCAGTCGGCGAGCGCATCGCGATGGAATTGGCATTTGCGCGCGAGGCCGGACGTTTGGCAGAGGTGCTAACATAACGCTATGAAGACCGTCGTCATCCTCGACTTTGGAGCACAGTATAGCCAACTGATCGCACGACGCGTGCGAGAGGCCGGGTTCTATTGCGAAATCGTTCCATACGACCGGCCGTGGAAGGATATCCTCACGCTCGATCCCTCGGCGCTCGTGCTCTCCGGCGGCCCGGAGAGTACGCTTGCCGAAGGCGCGCCGATGTGCGACCCGGCGCTCTTTAGCAGCGGTCTACCGATCTTGGGAATCTGCTACGGTATGCAGTTACTCGCCCGCGAGGTGGGGGCCGAGTTGGTCTCCGGTGGGGCTCCCGAATATGGACCGGCGACGTTGCGTGTTCTCGACGCATCGCATCCGTTGCTCGCGGCGGTTCCGGAGCAATCGCGTGTCTGGATGTCGCATGGGGATTCGGTGCAGCGCTTACCGGCGGACTTCGCCGCGTTGGCGGCGACGCCACGCTGCGCGATCGCCGCAATCGGCAGCAAGAAGCGCAAGATGGTCGGCGTGCAGTTCCACCCCGAGGTCGTCCACACGGAATACGGAAAGCAACTGATCGAAAACTTTCTCCGTAAGATCGCCGGGATCACCCCGAATTGGGCGATGGAGTCGTTTCTCGAAAGCAGCATCGCCGAGATTCGCGAACGCGTCGGTGGTCGGCGCGTGATCTGTGCGCTCTCCGGAGGCGTCGATTCGGCGGTCGCCGCGACGCTGGTCGCTCGCGCGATCGGCGAACAACTAACCTGCATCTTCGTCGACCACGGCCTCCTGCGCAAAAATGAAGCGAACGAGGTTTTAGCGGCGTTCCGCGACGTTCTGCATCTCAACGTCATTCATGTCGATGCCTCGGAGCGCTTTCTCGCAAAGTTGGCCGATATCGAAGACCCGGAGCGCAAGCGCATCCTGATCGGGCACGAATTCATCGCGATCTTCGAAGAAGAGGCCGCGAAATTGCCCGATGTCGGCTTCCTCGTTCAGGGAACGCTCTACCCCGACGTCATCGAATCGAAGACGCCGCAGAGTAAAGCCGGGCATAAGATTAAATCGCACCATAACGTCGGCGGCCTCCCCGAGCATATGAAGTTTGCGCTCGTCGAACCGCTCCGCTCGCTCTTCAAAGATGAAGTGCGCGCGCTCGGCCGCGTACTCGGTCTGCCGGAGCATATCGTAGCGCGGCAGCCCTTTCCGGGGCCCGGACTCGCCGTCCGGATTATCGGTGCGGTCGACCGGGAGCGATTGGAGGTCGTCCGCGAGGCCGATGCGGTCGTGCGCGAAGAGATCGATCGCAGCGCACTCGAACCACACCCGTGGCAGTATTTCGCCGTCCTGACGCCGGTGAAATCGGTCGGCGTAATGGGCGACGGCCGCACCTACGCGAATCTCGTCGCGGTGCGCGCGATCGTGAGCGAAGACGGCATGACCGCCGATTGGGCGCGTCTACCGCACGAGCTCCTCGCCCGCATATCGACCCGCATCGTCAACGAAGTTTCCGGTGTGAACCGTGTTGCATACGATATTACCTCGAAACCACCGGCAACGGTGGAGTGGGAGTGATGCGCGTCCTGTTGGTCGGGAATGGTGCTCGCGAAGATGCGCTCGGTTGGCGCATCGCGCAATCGCCGTCCTGCGAGGCGCTCTTTACGACACCGGGTAACGCGGGGACAGAACTCTACGGAACCAACTGGAATCTTGCGGTGACCGACGCGAAGGGGATCGCCGAACGCGCGCTCCAAGAACGAATCGATCTCGTCGTGATCGGCCCCGAGACGGCGATCGCCGCCGGCGTCGCCGACCGCGCACGCGAGCTCGGCATCTCGGTCTTCGGTCCGAATCGTTCGATCGGGCGTCTGGAGAGTTCGAAGAGTTTTGCCAAGCG
>JAJXVC010000088.1 GCA_021782295.1 bacterium
TATAAAAACAAGAGATTGCAGTCAGACGCCGGTTTGCTCGCCGGCGCCCTCAGCGAATTCCCAGTTTTGTTTTTCGCTCCTGTGACAAAAGCCACATAGAGGCGCCCGGTTCCTCGGCCCTTAGAGTACGGGAAAGATCGCGAAAAATGCACCGACCAGCGCGATGAAGAGCCCGCTGATCACTTCCCCGTAGCGTTCGAAGCGCCCGAATTGCAGGCGCGCCAATCCGGCGCTGGAGAGCAGGCAGAGCACGACGTACGTGAGCATCGTACTCGCGGCAAAGACGATCGACATCGCCGTGAGTTGCGCGACGCCGTAGCGCGCCGCCGCGAAGAACGCCGGAATGCCCTCGATCATCGGTGAGGAGCCGAGGATGACGAGCAGCGCGCTCCGCGAGCGCCCCTCGTCGTGGGCGTGCGAATGCGCGTGCCCGTGTGCGTGCGCGCGATCGTGTTCGCGCAGTTCGCGCCAACCCGCAACGGCGATCCACAGGCCGAAGACGACGAGCGCTACGCTCGAGAGGATGCCGAGCAGATGCCCGAAGCGCTGCGCCACGTAGATGCCGCCGGCCCAGACGACCAGCGCGATTGCCAGCGTCGAGACGGTGTGCCCGAGCCCCGCGAGCAAAGCCGCGCGCCCGACCTGCAACTGCGACCATTTGCGGCGCCGCGCGAGCAAGGCAATCGGCGCCCAGTGGTCGGGAACCATCGTGTGTAAGACCCCGACCGCGCCCACCGCGAGAACGAGTAAGAACTGCGGCGAGAGCACCGGCACGCGTTTACCTCCGCTTCTTTGCTTTCGGGGTAACGCAGGTGCCGCTCGCGCGGCAGACGACGACGGGTTCATCGAGCAGATCGGCAGCGCTCTCGTTGATATCGCTGCGAACGGCGATCACCTTGCGCGCTTCGAAGCGCATCTTGCGCGACGTATTGCCGACCGTGACGATCTCACCGGATGCCTCGATGTAGTCGCCGGCGTAGACCGGCGCGAGAAACTCGACGCTATCGTAGGCCACGAAAAGCCCTTCGTCGCCGTCGAGAGCGATGAGCAGTTCGGTCGCGACATCGCCGAAGAGCGCGAGCATACGCGCGCCGTCGACGAGATTGCCGCCGTAGTGGGCGTCGTGCGCGCTCATGCGCAGGCGAATCAGGCTACGCCGCCCTTGGCTCTCTTCCACAGTTCCTCCAGTTCATCGAGTGTAAGATCGGAGAGCGCGACACCGCGTTCGGCGGCAGCGCGCTCCATAAAAGTGAAGCGACGATAGAATTTTTCGTTCGCATCGCGCACCGCGCTCTCGGCGTCGATGCCGAGCGCGCGCGCGAGATTGACCAACGTAAAGAAGACGTCGCCGAGCTCTTCGCGCACGAACGTATCGTCGTTCTTCTCTCGTCGCGCCTCGGCAAGCTCTCCGAGCTCTTCGACGAGTTTATCGAGAATGCCGGAAACGGCGGGCCAATCGAAGCCGACGCGCGCCGCTTTTTCTTGCATGCGTTGGCCGCGTTGCAGCGCGCCGAGATGCTGCGGAATCCCATCGAGCCGACTCGCGCGCGCGAGCCCGGCCTTCTCTTGCGATTTGAGCTTCTCCCAGCTCCGCCACTGCGCGTCGACATCTTCGATAATCGCGTCGGCGAAAACGTGCGGATGGCGGCGCACCATTTTATTCGCGAGCGCGTCGATCACGTCGGCGACGGTAAAGGCGCCGCTTTCGCTCGCAATTTGCGCGTGAAAAACAATCTGCAGCAAAAGATCGCCGAGCTCTTCGCAGAGCCCGTCGAGCCCGCCCTGTTCGATCGCTTCGACGACTTCGTAGGTCTCTTCGATGAGATAGGGCACCAAGGTGCGATGCGTCTGCTCGCGATCCCACGGGCAGCCGTATCGCAACCGCGCCATCACTTCGACGAGCTCGGCAAAGGTATAGCGCTGGGCTTGCGGGGGCAACGGCACGAGCGCAACTTCGAGCGAGGCGGCCAACGTGGCGCGCGCCATTCCCGGAACGATCTCCGTGCGCGCACCGCGCGCATCGAGCGCGCGCTGCAACTGCGCGAGACCGGGAAAATCGGAGAACGGATTGCCGAGTACGCCGATGCCGAGGTCGCGGCCGTCGAGTCCGTCGACGAAGCGATCGATTGCATCGCTGCTGCCGCGCACGATTGCGGCGGCATCGCGCAGCGTCTCGGTATCCAAGGCGATATTACGCTCGGCGAGCGCATCGCGCAGCGCGGGCGGCACCGAGAGTAACGTTACGCGCGGGAGCCCGATGAACGCATCGAGCGCGCCGACGGTCAGCAACGACGGGTCGCCGGGTCCAAGCCCGATGATACGAACGAGCATAGGGTTAAAAGGCTTCGCCGCACCACAAGACGAGGCCCCGGTACCAGCCCGGAGCCTCGTTGAGGGGCGATCGCCGCGTTGCGATTATGGCTTCGACGGCGGAGCCGAGGGAGCCGCCGACGGCGCTTCCGTTGCCGTACCGGCGGTCGCTGCGGGAGCGGCCGAAGGCGGCGGTGTCGGGAAGAGGCCGGTGAAGCGCGGATCGTTGATTTGAATCGTGGCCTTGCTCTGCAGGCCGGCGATGAACGGCTGCACCAGCGGTGCCTCCGCCTGTTCGCGCAACTGATCCTCGATGCGCTGATGCACCGATGCAAGCGTCGCTTTCACCGCGGGCTTGCGTGCCTGCACCTGAATGATGTGCCAGCCGAAGGGCGAGTGCACCGGCGGGCTGATCGCACCGATCTTGCCGGTCAATGCGTAGGCTTCGAAGGGCTTCACCATCTGGTTCGGGCCGAACCAACCGAGTTCGCCGCCCTTATCGCGGCTGCCCGGATCCTGCGAGTACTGCTTGGCGAGCGCCGAGAAGTGCTGGCCGGCTTTGAGATCGGCTTCGATCTTCTGCGCGGTCGCAAGATCGGTGACGAGAATGTGACGCGCTTTAATTTGCTCGGGCGTATCGAACTGCGCGTGATTCTTGTTGAAGAACGCCGCAATCTGCGATTCGGAGATCTGCACGTTCTTGCCGACCGCTGCATCGATGATGAGCTGCTGGCGAATGATCTGGTGCAGGTCGTGCTCGGTTAAGCCGTTCGCCGCCAATTGGCGCTGGAACGAGCCCGGCGGATAGTTTGCCGCAATCTCAGCCTCACGCTGCGCGACTTGCTCCTTCGTGATGTTGATGCCGTGGCGTTGACCGTACTGGTCGAGCAGTGTCTGCAAAACCAGTTGCTGCAACACGCCGCGAGCCGTAGGGCTGGCTTCGAGTTTTTTATCGAAGGTTTGGCGGCTGATCGATTGGCCATTTACGGTCGCGACCGATCCGCCCGCGCATGCCACAAGCGAGAGTGCTGCGACAATCGCAGCGGCGCCGGTGACTAGGCGTCGAAAAACGAGCATAGTGGGCTCCAGTAGGATGACGGGTGAGAAAGCACACGGAGCCGACGGCTCCGAAAGCCTTTCCCGGTTAGGGTTTGAGCCCGGATGCTCCTTCCGATAAAGGGCTCCCCTGGTGAAGCCGCTCGAAGCGCGCGGTGAAATGCCGCAGCGGCGGCGCCTGCCAGAGCATCTTCAAGCCGGAGATCCGCTCGCGCCGACGATAGAGATCCTCGAAGACCTCGCCGACGTAATCGATATGGCTCTGCGTGTAGACCCGTCGCGGAATCGCCAGCCGCACCAGCTCCAGCGGGGCGGTGCTCTCCTCTCCGGTGAGCGGATCGGTCGAACCGAACATCACCGTCCCGATCTCGACCGCGCGAATGCCGCCTTCGAGATAGAGTTCGCCGACGAGGGCCTGCCCGGGGTACTCGCGCGCGGAGAGATGCGCGAGCATCGCCCCGGCATCGACGTAGACGGCATGTCCGCCGGGCGGTTGCACGATCGGAACGCCGATCTCGGTGAGGCGCCGCCCCAAATATGCCGTCGAAGCGATGCGATAGTTGAGATAATCCTCTTCCAGCGCCTCGTTCAGCCCCGTTGCCATCGCCTCTAAATCGCGCCCAGCAAGGCCGCCGTAGGTGGTGAAGCCTTCGGTGAGGATCAGCAAGCGCGATTCCGCACTTGCAAGCGCGGCGTCGTTGCTTGCAAGAAAGCCGCCGATATTGACGAGCCCGTCTTTTTTCGCCGACATCGTGCAGCCGTCGGCATAGGAAAAGAGTTCGCGCGCGATTTCGCGCGGCGAGCGCCCCGCAAATTCGGGTTCGCGTTCGCGAATGAACCAACAATTCTCCGCGTATCGGCACGCATCGATGTAGAGCGGAATACCGTGCTCCCGACAGATCGCGTGCACCGCGCGAACGTTTGCCATCGCGACCGGTTGCCCGCCGCCGGAATTATTGGTGACGGTAAGCATGACCAGCGGAACGCGCGCCGCACCGACCTCGGCGATCAACGCGCGCAAGGCATCGGTATCCATATTGCCCTTGAACGGGTGCAGCGAGGCGGGAAGACGCCCTTCGGGAATCGGCAGATCGACGGCACGGGCGCCGACGTTTTCGACGTGCGCGCGCGTCGTATCGAAATGGGTGTTGTTCGGTACGACGTCGCCGGGTTTACAGAGCGTCGTAAAGAGAATGCGCTCCGCCGCGCGACCTTGGTGCGTGGGCAGCACGTGCGAGAAGCCGAAAATCTCGCGCACCGTTTCGGCGAAGCGATAGAACGAGCGCGCTCCGGCATAGGATTCGTCGCCGCGCATGAGCGAGGCCCACTGGTCGGCGCTCATTGCCCCGGTGCCGCTATCGGTCAACAGATCGATGAGCACATCTTCGGCGCGCAGCAAGAACGGGTTAAACGCGGCTTCGCGCAGGTAGCCCTCGCGCTCCTCGCGCGTGGTCATGCGGATCGGTTCGACGGATTTAATGCGGAAAGGTTCGATAATCGACCGGGGCATCGTGGCTCCTTTTGCGAAGAGAGATCGGGAGATGACTACGAAAATCGTGCAGGGTTTCGACGCGCTTCGCGCACTCGAGGGCACCGAACTCGTCTCGGCGCCGTGGCTGCGGATCGATCAGCGACGGATCGACGCATTTGCAGAATGCACCGAGGATCGGCAATGGATTCACGTCGATCCGCGCCGCGCCGCCGAGGGGCCGTATGGCGGCACGATCGCCCATGGATATCTCGTGCTCTCGCTGCTCCCCGTCCTCTGGCACCGTAGCTGCAGTATCCGCGGAACGGGTGCGGCATTGAATTACGGGCTCGACCGCGTTCGTTTTCTCGCCCCGGTGCGCTCCGGAGCGCGCGTTCGCGCGCGATTCACCATCGCGAGCGTTCGCGCCGCCGGCTCCGGCCTGCGCGTCGCGCTGCACGTCACGATCGAAGCCTTCGGAAGCGAGGAGCCGGTCTGCGTGGCCGACGCGATCTTCTTCTACCGCGCCGCCGCGCCTACGAGCGCGCAAGCAACGCATCCCAACGGCGCAACTCGCCGATCGGTCGGTGCTCCTCGCCGGGCTCGGCGATCTTCCAACGCGCGATAACCTCGCGTTCGATTGCAGCAAAGCGATCCGCGAGCGCACCGTTCGAGTTTTCGTCGAGCGCTTGTTCGATGCTGACGAAGATTGCCTCGTTCTCGCGCGCGATGTGTTCGCGCAGAAATTCGACGAACGACCGCAGTTCGGAGAGCCCGCTCTCACCTCGTCCGCGCGCGCAGCGGACGGCGCGCACCAACGTGCGCCCCTCGGTATGCTGCTCGTTTAACAGCAGCGCAAAGCTGCTCAGCCACGGGTGCTCGTCGGTCGTTCCGAAGAGCGCGCGTTCTTCTTTTCCATGGTGGTTCGCATCGATAAAAATTTCGACGAACGCCAGCAAATCTTCGATATACTCTGCCGACAGCTCGCCTGCAGCCGAGCATCGCCGCTCGAAATTCGCGAAAACTTCGAGAATGCGGCGGTGCTCGTCACGGAGTATGGAGAGCGCTCCGCTCACGCGGCACTCTTCTCCATCCGTCGTTTCGAGAGCAGCGCTGCACCGAGCGCCCCGGCCATCTCGGGCTGCGCCGCGCAGTTGATCTTCACGTTGAGCGCTTCTTCTAACGCGCGAATCATGCCGGCTTGGTATCCCATGCCGCCGACGAGCGTCACCGCTTCTTCGATGCCGATGCGTTTGACCAGCAGCACCGCGCGTTCGGCGAGCGACTCGTGCACGCCGCGCAAGATGTTCTCGCGCGTCTCACCGCGGCTGACGTGATTGATGATCTCCGATTCCGCCAAGACCGCGCAGACGCTCGAGATCGCGACCGGATTCTCGCCGTTCATCGAAAGCTCTCCGACTTCGGCGAGTTGCGTTTCGAGATATTTGGCCGCGCGCTCGACGAAGCCACCGGCACCCGCCGCGCACTTTTCGTTCGACTTGAATTCGCGCACCCGCCCGCCCGGAGCGATCTTCACCGCGCGCGAACTCTGCGCGCCGATATCGAGCACGCAACGCGTCTCGGGAAAGAGCGCCGCCGCGCCGTAGGCTGCAGCCGTGACTTCGGTGAGTTGGAGATCGCGCTCGGGATAGCTCGAGCGGCCGAACCCGGTCGTCGCGATGTAGCGGAGATCGCCGCGCCCCGCGCCGATGCTCTCGAGCGCTTCATCGACGGCACGGTCGACCAGTTCGATCAACGGCGGGCGCGTGCGCACCGCTCGTGCAACGAGTTGGCGCCCCTCCCGATCGATCAGCACCACTTTCGTGCTGCGCGAGCCGAGATCGACTCCGGCGATAATATCCATCTGTCTGCTCCTTTACGACGCGACGGTCGCCGACATGGCGTGTTCGAGTGCGAAGACCGCGGCGCCGATCGCGCCCATGTAATGCGAATCCGGGCTCACGTTGAGCGGCGCGCCGAGTTTTTCTTCGAGCATCTTCACCATGCCGACGTTCAGCGAGACGCCGCCGGTGAAGGTATAGCTCGGTTTGAGGCCGACACGCCGAACCAACGCGATCGTTCGCGCGGCGATCGCGCTGTGAATGCCGCCGAGGATATCCTCGGTTTTCTTTCCCTGCGCGACGTACGACATAATATCGGATTCGACGAAGACCGTGCAGACGGTCGAGAGGCGAACCGGGTTGCGTGCTTGCAGCGAGATCGCGCCGATCTCGTCGAGCGAGAGCCCGAGCGTCTCGGCAGCGGTCGAGAGAAAACGCCCCGTTCCCGCCGCGCACTTATCGTTCATCACGAAATCGACGACCTCGCCGTTTTGAACGCTGATGCCCTTCGCGTCCTGTCCGCCCATATCGATGACCGTGGAGGTCTCGGGGAAGAGCATGCTCGCGCCTTTGGCGTGGCAGGTAATCTCGGTGATCTGCAGATCGCCGAACGAGACTTTGAAGCGGCCGTACCCGGTTCCCACGACGCAGAGCACGTCTTCGCGCGCGATGCCGCCGGCGGCGAGCACCGCTTCGTAGCCGCGCTCGCCGGCGCGCGTGATATTCGCGCCGGTATCGGTGAGCGCTCGCGCGACGATTTTCTTATTCTCGTCGATGATGATGCACTTGGTCTGGGTCGATCCGACATCGATCCCTGCTGCGTATTTCATACCGTTGCTCCCTCTCGCGCCGGGCGATGAGCGATCGATTCGAAGAACGCGTCGATGC
>JAJXVC010000089.1 GCA_021782295.1 bacterium
ACTCACGTTCGGGCGAAACGTCGAGCGTTCGAAGCCCCTCGGGTAACGTCGGCGATCCCGGAGCGAAGATTTCCGCGAGGGTGCGCATGACGCCGCGTAGCTTCGCCGTGCAGAAAGGATCTCCGTTAACGATGATTGCCTCAAAAGAACAGCGCACCGCCAAAGCGCTCGGCCGCCTCGGCGCCGAAAATGCATTTCAGGTTCTCGCGCGAGCGCGCGAAATCGAAGCGACCGGAAAACGCGTCGTCCACATGGAGATCGGCGAACCCGACTTCGACACGCCGGAGCATATTAAACACGCCGCCGCCGAAGCGATGAACAAAGGCTACACGCACTACTCGCCGTCGGCGGGTATTATGGAATTGCGTGAGTGCGTTGCCGATTTCGTTTCGCGTTTTCGCGGCCTCACCCCGGCGTATACGCCGGCGAACGTCACCATCGGCCCGGGGCTCAAACCGATCGTTTGGAACCTGCTCTCGGCGCTGCTCGATCCGGGCGACGAATTCATGTATTTCGACCCCGCCTACCCCGCCTATGCTTCGGCAGCAAGCTACCTTGAAGCGAAAGTCGTTCCGATTCCACTTCAGGAGTCGCGGAACTGGCGCATGAATCTCGACGAACTTGAGCGGCGCGCAAGCGACAACACGAAAGTGCTGTTAATCAATTCGCCGCACAATCCGACCGGCGGCGTGCTCACGCGTAGCGATCTCGAGCGCATCGCCGAGATTGCGATCCGGCACGACATTCTGGTTATCGCCGACGAAATCTACTCGCGCAACTTCTACCTCGACACGCCGTATCTCTCAATTGCTACGCTTCCGGGAATGCGCGAACGCACCGTGATCCTCGACGGCTTCTCGAAAGCCTACGCGATGACGGGGTGGCGCCTCGGTTACGCCGTCGGCCCCGAGAAAATCATCAACGCGACGACGCTCTTCAACAACAACACGTTTAGCTGTGTAGCGACGTTCGTGCAGATGGCGGGAATCGCCGCGCTCACCGGCCCCGAGAAACCCGTGCACGAGATGAACGAGATGTTCCGTAAGCGGCGCGATAAAATCGTCGCCGGGCTCAACGAAATTCCTGGATTTTCGTGCAAGATGCCCGAAGGAGCCTTCTACGCCTTTGCAAACGTGCAGCAGATCACGCACGACGATCGCAAGCTCGCAACGTATCTGCTGGAAAACGCGGGCGTTGCGTTAACGGGCGGCGCTGCATTCGGGAAAGCCGGCGAAGGCTATCTCCGTTTCAGCTACGCTGCTTCGCTTGAAGATATCGACTACGCGCTCGCGCAGATCAAAGCGACGTTGCCGAACTTTAAAGCGTAATCCGCACGTTGTCGGGCTCCGTCAATCTCCTCGAAATCGCCATTGCCGTATCCTCCCTCGCGTTTGCGATAAAGACGACTTCCTCGCAGTGGATGCTCCGCCTTGCACTGCTCTGGCTCGTCGTGTTCGCGCTCGCGCACGGCATTTTCGTCGTCGATCGCGCATTACCGCATGGATGGAAATGGAAGCTCGTCGAGATCGTTCCCGCACTCGTCTTTGAAGCGATCTCGCTTCTGCGCCGCGAGCCCCAGCGACTCGATCGCTTCCCGTGGGCTCGCGAGCGAACGGAGTAATTGTGATCGTTATTCAATTCTTCTTCGTTCTCGCGTGGATCGCCATAGCGTTACGTACCGAACGTAACGCTCCGTTCTTGCGCGCGGCGTGGATCTTGTTTTCGCTCACGACGCTCTTCCTCGCCCTCTCGCGGCTACCGATCTTTCGCTCCCCAGGCCCGTTGCGGAGCGGCGATTTTGCGACAACGCTGTTCTTTTTCGCCTGCGCCGTCGTCGCGTACATTTTTTCGCTGCTACGCAGGGAACCGCAGATCACTCGCCGGTTCCTCTGGGATCGCTCCTATGAGGAATAAGCGCCCCTCTTAGAGCAGCTTCATCGCTCTCTTTACGTCGGTAAGAACTTCGCCCGCAACGAGGCGCGTGCGCGCGGTGCCTTCGGCGATGATCCGCTCTACTTCACCAGGGTCGCTGCGAAAGAGTCGATAGCGTTCGCGAACCGGCGCGAGATAGGCATTGAGCGCTTCGGCGAATGCGGCCTTGTCGGCGACGCACCCGAGCGCTCCACTGCGACACTCGGTTGCAATCCGTTCGAGAGCTGCTTCCGGCACCAGCTTCCACAGCGCGAAGACCGGGCAGATCTCCGGGCGCCCCGGATCGCCTTTCCGTAATTTCTGCGGATCGGTAAACATCGTGCGAATGCGCTGCACCGTCGTCGCTTCATCATCGCCGATCAGAATCGCGTTATCGTAACTCTTACTCATTTTGCGCCCGTCGGTTCCGGGAACTTCGGCGAACTCCGAGAGCGTCGGCTGCGGTTCGACGAGCACCTCGGAACCGTCGCCGTAGAGATGGTTGAAGCGACGAACGACTTCGCGGCCGAATTCGAGATGCGCGACTTGATCGCGCCCGACCGGCACGCGTTCACCGCGGACCACTGCGATATCGCAGAGTTGCAGCAACGGATAGCCGAGAAAACCGTAGGTTGCAATTTCCGCGCCGAGCGCTTCGATCTGCCCCTTATACGTGGGAACGCGTTCGAGCCACGAGACCGGCGTAACCATCGAAAGCAAGACGTGCAGTTCGGAGATCTCCGGTACGGCGCTCTGTAAAAATATCGTCGCCTTCTTCGGGTCGACGCCGGCGGCGAGCCAGACGGCAACCATCTCGTTGCGCGCGGCGCGAATGCTTTGCGGATCTTCGAAGCCGGTCGTGTACGCATGCAGATCCGCGATTTCGAAGTACGCTTCAGCGCTATCGCAAAAATCGCGCCACTGCGTTAACACGCCGACGAGATGACCGAGGTGGAGCCCACCGGTCGGGCGCATGCCCGACATCACGCGCGGTTTTTTTACGCTTGCCATCCTCGGTTTCTACCCTGCTTTCATCGTGAACGTCAATGCGTTATACCGCCTCACCGAGACGATCGCGCACCAATGCGCGCGCCGAACGGAGCGCATCGCCGATCGAAGCGCCGTCGGCGAGCGCAGCAGCCATGCCGAATGCAAGCGTGCAACCCGTCCCACGATGCGCTCCGGGGATACGCGGCGCGACGAGCGTTTCGGAGCGAATGCGATCGCGGGCGCGCTCGACGAGTACGTCGCGCGGATCGCCTTCGAGGTGCCCGCCGGTCAGCACGACCGCGCAAAGGCCGAACGCCAGTAACGCGCGCGCCGCTTCGTCCATCTCGTTGCGTTCGATCGATCGTCGCCCCAGAAGCGCGCCGGCCTCCGCAAGATTCGGGGTGACGATCGTATTCTCGAGCCGCAGCATGCGCTCGCGCATCGCTTCGAGGGTTCCCGCGGAGACGAGCGCTCCACCCGGTGAGGCGGTGAGGACGGGGTCGAGTACGGCGAGGAGCCGCGGATGCATCGCGACGTATTCGGCGACGATTGCGACATGCTCGGCGCTCGGTAGCGCGCCGATGCGAATCGCCGCGATCTGCGGCCACGGCACACAGCGAAGCTCTTCGCGCACCGTCGCGAGATCGACGGCGTGCAGCGCGCGAACGCCGCTCCCGTCCTGCGCGCTGACCGCGGCAACGACCGTGAAGACTTCGTTGCCGGTACGCCGACCGAGTTGGATATCGAGCCCGACACCGGCGATGTTCCACGGATGCGTCGTGCCGATGCTCAGAACCGCTCTCACCCGGCAGCCTCCCACGCGGCGACGTAGCGGCGTGCGGCCGCTGCGGGATCGGCGGCCCCAGCGAGAGCGGAGATCGTCGCCGCCATCGCCGCGCCGTGCGCGCGAACGCTCGCGAGGCTCTCGGGGGTGATGCCGCCGATCGCGCAGACCGGTAGCGCGGTTGCGTTCGCGACCGCCCGCAAACCGGCGAGACCGATCGGTTCACCCGCATCGGCTTTACTTGCGGTGGCAAAGACCGCGCCGACGCCGAGATAATCGAGGGCGCTTGCATGGAGAGCGCGTGCTTCGGCGGCGAGCCCGATCGAGAGGCCGACGAGCGCGTCGGGCCAGAGCCCGCGGAGCCGCGCCGGGTCGTCAAAGCCGTCGTCACCCGGCCCCAGGTGGACGCCGTCGCAGCCGGCCGCCTGCGCGGCGCGCCAGTCATCGTTGCCGATTGCGAGCGCGCCGTGCTCGTGCACGCGTGCGCAAAACGCGCGCAACCGCGCCGGATCGATGCCCTGCTTGGCACGATATTGCAGGATGCGGATTCCGGCAGCGAGCGCCGCTTCAACGATGCGCTCGGCATCGGGAGCCTCGTTCACGATCGCGTACGGCCCGCGCAACAACGCGCGCGCATCGGCACGACTCATTGTTTCTTCTGTGCCGTTCGCAAACGCAGCCAGAGGATGACGTTCGCGACGACGTAGAGGACGAACACGAGAACGACGGCGATTGCGAGGACCCGTTGGCCGCGTTGAAGCGCGAGCGGAACGAGAAAGCCGAAACAGAGAACCGCGCCCATCGCCAGCGAGAGCGCGCGCGTAAACGGAAAGAGCGGCCCGGGACCGGTGTTCACGAGAAGGTTCCTATGCGTCCAGGAGAAGATCGCTGAGACGCAAGAGCTCCTCTTCGTCGGTGAAGCGCAATTCGATGCGCCCCCCTTTTCCCGCTCGCACGATCCGCGCACCGGTTCCGAACCGGCGTTGCAGATTGTCGATGAACGCGCGTTCATCCGCGTTGAGTTCGGGCTCCGTGCGTTCGGTGCGACGCACAGGCGGAGCGGTCGTCTCGCGCACGAGTTCTTCGATCGCGCGAACCGAGAGTTGTTCGTCGGCAACGCGCCGCGCAAGTGCAAGGCGTTTACCGGCGGGAATGGCGAGCAACGCGCGTGCGTGACCGGCGGTTATGCGGCGGTCGACGAGCATCGTCTTCACTTCGTCGTCGAGCGTCAACAAACGCAGTGCGTTGGCGATTGCGGGGCGGCTCTTGCCGATGCGCACCGCAAGTTGCTCCTGCGTAAAGGAATATTCGTCGATGAGGTGCGCGAAGCCGTAGGCTTCTTCCAGCGGGTTGAGATCTTCGCGTTGCAAGTTTTCAACGATCGCGACCTCGATCGATTCGACGTCGTTACTCGCGCGAACGATGGCGGGAATACCGCTCTTCTTTGCGATTGCGCTCGCCCGCCACCGTCGTTCGCCGGCGATGATTTCAAAGCGCTCTCCGCGCGCGCGCACGATAATCGGCACGAGCACACCGTACTGTTCGATTGAAGCTGCAAGTTCTGCGAGCGCATCGCTGTCGAAATGCTTACGCGGCTGCGCCGCATTCGGCGAGACGCGGTCGATTGGAATTTCGCGAACGACATCGCCGGAAATTTCGGCTGCAGGGGAGCTCGGGCGCACGGGGGTCGGAGCGATCCCGGCATCGCCGAGGAGCGCGGTGAGGCCGCGACCGAGACCGCGCTTCGGTGCGCTCATGCGCCCGCCTTCGCGCGTTCGCCAATCTCTTGAGCGAGCGCGATATAGGCTTGCGCTCCGCGGCTCTTGATGTCGAAGAGAATCGCGGGTTGTCCGTACGATGGAGCTTCGCTCAAACGAATGTTCCGCGGTATCTGCGTCTTATACATTTGTTGCGGAAAATATTTTTCCAGTTCGTCGATCACTTCACTCGCCAGCCGCGTGCGTCCATCGAACATCGTCACGAGCACGCCGCTAACGTGCAAATTCGGATTGAGCGCTTCGCGGACTTTGTGCACGACGGCAGTCAACTGCGTCAAACCTTCGAGCGCGTAGAATTCCGCTTGCACCGGAATGACGATCTCGTCGGCGGCCGTGAGGGCGTTGATCGTCAGCAATCCCAACGACGGCGGGCAATCGATGAGGACGTAGTCGTAACGCGAGGCAATCGGTTGCAGCGCGGCGCGCAGGCGCGTCTCGCGCGAGAGAGCGGAAACGAGCTCGATTTCAGCACCGGCAAGATTGAGCGTTGCAGGGAGCAATTCGAGTTGCGCGATGTCGGTCGGCACCAACGCATCGGCGATGCGCGCGTCGCCGAGCAGCACGCTGTAGGTATCGGCACGGAGTTTGCCTTTCTCGATGCCGAATCCGGTGGTGGTATTTCCTTGCGGGTCGCAATCGATAACGAGGACGCGCTGCCCTTCCAACGCGAGAGCCGCGCCAAGATTGACGGCGGTCGTCGATTTTCCGACGCCGCCCTTCTGGTTGACCAACGCGATGATGCGAGTCAGGGAAGTCTCCTTAAATGTTTCACGTGAAACTTTTGTGGTCGTATTCGGTTCTCGCCGATGAAAGATACTCCTCAAGCAACGCGAGGAGCGAATCCCGCTCGTTATGCCCGGGTTCCTCGGTAACCTTCTCGAGCAGCAGCGCAAGCGCCGCCCCTACACTCTTATCACCTCGAAACGACGCGTTGACAAGCCCCCGAGCTCGCATTGCGGCGATAACATCCTCCCCGCCGATCGCTAAATCGCGAATGCCGAGCGGCGGCTTCTTTGCCAGCTCCGCACGAACCCGTGCCTCAAAGCGCTCGTTAGAATCGTCGCGCTTCGGCAGCCCCGAGCCAGTGATATCGGCGCTCCGTAGCGCGAATTGCTGCTCGAGCCGAGCGGGACCGACGCGCCGGATGAAGCGGCGCAGTGCGGGCTCGCCGAGATCCGGATCGGCGACGTACATGTGATTGCGCACGAGCGATTCGACCTCATCGATGACCTCGCCGGAGAAGCGGAAGCGCTGGAGGAGCGCTCGCGTCATATCGGCGCCGACCTGCTCGTGCCGGTAGAAATGCGGACCGTCCTTCGTGCGCGGCTTCCCCACGTCGTGCAAGAGCGCGGCGAGGCGCAGGATGAGGTCCCCCGGCGGCGCGGCGTCGAGGGTCGCGAGGTTATGGTCGAGGACGTCGTAGGCGTGCCAGTCGTTCTGCTCGACGTTGCGCCCTTCGCCAAGCTCGGGGAAGAGCAGCGAGAAAAGGCCGGATTCATCGAGTAAGCGCAGCCCCACCGAGGGGCGCTCCGCGAGAGTGAGGAGCTTTTGCAGCTCCTCCATGACGCGCTCACCCGAGACCGTCGCGACCAGCGGGGCGGCCGCGCGCATCGCCAAGCGAGTCTCCTCGCTGACCGTGAAGCCGAAGCGGGCGGCGAATTGCGCGGCCCGCAGCATGCGCAAGGGATCTTCGCGAAACGCCGTCGGGAAGACCAGGTCGATGCGCTTCGCCGCAATATCGGCGGCCCCACCGTAGGGATCGACGAGGGAGCCGCCCGGAAGAGCCCTGGCGATTGCGTTCATGCGGAAATCTCGACGCCCAAGATCCTCCTCGAGGGTGACGCCGGCCCCGCTCTCGATATCGAAGGCTCGGTGCCCGACCCCGGTCGACCGCTCGCGACGCGGGGGCGCAATATCGACATGCCGCCCGAGCAGGGTCAATTTGAGGACGGCAAAGCTCTCGCCGACGAGATCGACGCGCCCCAGCGCCCTGAGTCGCTCCTCGATCTGCGCGAA
>JAJXVC010000090.1 GCA_021782295.1 bacterium
CGTTCGACTCGAAATCTTCCAAACTCATGAGAGCGATCGCCGCTTGCGCCTCGGACATGCGAGCATTGCTCGTGAGGGGCACGTCCACCGGGGGGGCGGCGCCATAACTGCTACGCATATTGCGCAGTCTCGCGGCAATAGTATCATCGTTGGTACAGATGCATCCGCCCTCGGTCGCGCTTAGAATTTTCGTAGCGTGAAACGAAAACACCTCAAGTTCGCCGAAACCCCCGAGTTTACGGCCGAAGGCTTCAACGCCGAATCCGTGCGCCGAATCAAAGTAGAGCTTAACGCCTTTCTTGAGAGCTATTTCTTGCAATTCTTCGATCGCGCATGTTCCGCCCCAAAGATTGGTAGCGAGAATACCTGAGACGTCCTTGTCTATCAACGCATCGACGCTTGCCGGGTGCAGGCCGTGCGTATCGATGTCGACGTCACAGAACACCGGCTCGATACCGGCCCAGGTGAGGGACTGGACGCTGGCGATAAACGTAAACCCCGGAACAATAACCTTTCCCTGCAGGCTTAGAGCCTTCGCCGCCATGATGAGGCCGAGCGTTGCGTTCGTAACAACTACCACATGCTTGACGCCGAAAAACGCAGATAGTTTTTCCTCGAGCAGGTTGGTCAGCGGGCCTTGGTTCGTATAGTAGCGGCGTTCGAAAATTCCGCGCATAGCCGCTTCATATCGATCCCAGGAAGGGAAATACAGCTGCCCAACCGGCAAATCAGAAGAAAAACGCGGCGAACCTCCGAGAATTGCGAGCTGACTCATATACGGGCACCTACTGCGTCGGCGTGATCGCGAATGAATTTCAAAAGGAGAACGGTGTTTTCGATGTCATTGAGAGATACGAGTTCTCCACATGGAAGATTTAGAAACCGTTCGACGAGTTTTTCCGTCAATGACAGATCGCCGAACCGCGTTTCATATGATGTTTTCTTTTGGTGCAACGCGGGCGCATAATAGGCCCGAGCGAACACTCCTTCCGAGTTCAGTACTCGCAGCGTTGCGGCTCTGGTTATGGGCCACGAATCACGAAGCTCAACGACGATATTTTTAAAGCTTGTCTCTTCGCTTTCGTCGAACTCGAGTAGTCGCAATTCCGGAATATCAGCGAGCAATCGCTGATAGCATCGATAGCGAGACTCATTGCGTCGTACCTGGTCTGGAAGGTCGTCAAGCGCTGCTAGCGCCATAGAAGCATGAACTTCGTTGAGTTTCGCGTTGTTTCCCAAATCAATGACGGTGTCCTGACCCTTGAACCCGAATCCACGCATGTACCCAACGCGCTCTGCCAAGTCGTCATCATTCGTTGTGAGGTAGCCGCCCTCAAATCCATTGAGAAGCTTGCTTGCATGGAGAGAGAAGCACTCGGCTCTGCCGAAACTTCCAACTCGGACCCCGAGATAGGTTTCATAGTTGGATTCTACCGTGTCGAATAGAAGCGGGATCCCCGATCGTTTCGAAACATCCTCCAAGCCGTGAACGTCGCAGCAATTAACAATGGGATGGACCCCCATCAAAAGCGCAGTATCGGAGTTGATGCATGCGGCGGCGGAATCGGGGGAGATTGCCAAAGTATGTTCGTCGATCTCGCAGAAACGCGGAGTGAACCCCGCCCATGCGGTAACATCGGCGAGCCGACGGTAAGTCAAGGAAGGCATGATCACCTCGTGCCGCCCCGGAAGCGCTAAACACCGCATGGCGATGACAAGCGTCCAAAATCCGTTCGCAAGTGCGACGCAGTGCTTGACGCCGTGGAAGTCGGCGAGACGCTTTTCGAGGAGTTGGACCGCCGGCCCACCGTTTGTGTATCGATGCTCGTTAAAGAACAATCGTGAGTACTCTAGAAACGCATCAATATTCGGCCGTACGAGGTTTGATGTCGATCGAGGTCTTGCAAAGATAGGAGATCCGCCGAATACTGCGAGGTCGTCGACGGAGCGCTTTGCCGCTATCGGCTCGTTATCCAACATCAACTTTACCTTGTTTCCTTTTGGGAGCGGCGGAGGAGTTCGAACCGTGGAAAGTTGTGTGGTGTTTGCGATTCGAAAAACTTCCGAAGAACACGTTCTGCCAAGAGTCGAATCGAGGCTTAGGGAGCGACCCTCGCTTGTAACAAAGGGCCGCGATCGATTCTTTGGTGGGATGAGCGAGCGCCCGCCCTGCTGCGTCTACCGGGACGAGCTTCATTGGGCGTTCTACACATTCAGAGGGTGGATATTCCATGCAGTCTGCCCATGAGGTCCGTGTGTCCGAAATCCGCAAACATCAATCGACCGGGTTTCGTCTTATTTTAAAAACGCGCAACGGGTATTCCCATATGGCCGCGCCCTTCGCTGCTGGATGGCTGATTTCCGGCCATGCGGGGCCCGTCGAGGCGATTCGATCCGGGCTTGGGGAGGGGTGGAGGAGACGAGCGACGGGGCGCTGCGCCGGCGAGCGATGAAAGAGTAGCGCTCGCGCGCGAAGGGGCGGAAGTTTTTCGTGTAAAGCGGAGCTTCTTTACCAAAGCGGTTCGCGCGCCTGGTTCCGGCTATTTTTTTGTAAAGAGAAAGAACGGTTCTGCGGGATTACATCCGTACCGTGCGGCATCGTGCTGCGGAAGCACACGATCGTGCGGGAAGAGCTCGCCTTCGAGGCCGGAACTGCGGATGCAGTCGGCAACGTCGCGTCCGAAGAGACGAACGTGATCTTCCTGGCCGTAGAAAAAGCGCGCTTGCTCGGGCGTGAGGTGTCCGAGAAACTCCATCCGGTAGCGAAGTGCCGGAGCGTAGGGCGTCTGTGCGACGAGATACCCGCCGGGAGCGAGGGTGCGATAGAATTCGCGCGATGCCGCTTCCGGATCGGAGACGTGCTCGAGAACGTGATTGCAGAGGATCAGGTTGAAGTAGTCGTCGGGAAATTCCATCCGCTCGCAATCGACGCGCACGAAATCCGGTGAGGTAGGGTAGAGGTCGCCACGGATATATTCGGCGGGCCCGAGAGCGGCGATGCGCGGTGAGATCTTTGCTTCCGGAGCGATATGCAGGACGCGCGAGCCGGCGATGCGGTCGGCAACCCCGGAGACGGTGAGATAGAGCCAGAGATGGCGGTCGCGATCGTTGCACTCACAGTTCGGACAGAGATAATTCTGCAGGTCGGAGCCGACCGTCCCCATCATCGCCATGAGCGGGCTGCGGGCGGCGGCGTTCGGGTGCGGTAGCCACGCCGAAACTTCGGTATCGCAGACGGAACAGAACGGCATGCGGTTATCGAACCTTCACGAACTCTGCTCCGCGCCCATCCGCTCGCGCGCGATCAATTGCGTTGCGTTGAAGAGCGATTCGAACTGACCGGCGTCGGTCCACCACCCGTCGAGGACGTCGTAATGCAGGTCGCCTTCACGAATGTAGTGATTGTTGACGTCGGTGATCTCGAGCTCGCCGCGGTGCGACGGCTGAATGCGACGGATGAAATCGAAGACGCGACGGTCGTACATGTAGATTCCCGTCACCGCATAGCCGCTCTTCGGTTGCTTCGGCTTCTCTTCGATGCGCACGATCCGTTCGCCGTCGAGTTCGGGCACGCCGAAGCGCTCGGGGTCGGGAACGGCCTTGAGGAGAATGCGCGCGCCCGAATCCTGCTGTTCGAACCGCCGCACGTACGGCGAGATATCGTCCTGCACGATATTATCGCCGAGAATGACGACGACGCGGTTCCCTTCGGCGAAATGCTCGCAGAGCTTGAGCGCGTCGGCGATCCCACCTTCGCCCTCTTGGTACGTGTAGTAGATATCCTTGAGCCCAAACTCGGAGCCGTTACCGAGCAAGCGCAGGAAGTCGCCCGCCGAGTTGCCGCCGGTGACGATCATAATATCCTTGATGCCGGCGCGAACCAGCGTCTCGATCGGATAGTAAATCATCGGCTTGTCGTAGATCGGTAGGAGATGCTTGTTCGTGACTTTCGTAAGCGGGCGCAAGCGGCTCCCGAGCCCACCTGCGAGGATGATGCCTTTCATGAAATAGCGGACTCCCTATCGGTGTGCGTACTGACGTTGGTAATAAGCGAGGAACTCACCGGACTTGAGCGGTCGCCACCACGATTCATGATCGCGATACCAGGCGATCGTCGCTTCGATTCCCCGCTCGAAATCGATCTGTGGGCTCCAGCCGAGCGCGTGGGCCTTCGTGCTCGCGATTGCATAGCGCCGGTCGTGCCCTTCGCGGTCGGCGACATGGCGGACGTGGCTTTCGAAGGCGCGTCCACAGCCGGCGAGGAGACGGCGGGTGATCTCGATGTTCGTGCACGGATTGCCGCCGCCGATATTGTAGACTTCGCCGAGTTCGCCGCGCTCCAGGACGGCGAGGATTCCACGGGCATGATCCTCCACGTGGAGCCAGTCGCGGACTTGGAGGCCGTCGCCGTAGAGCGGCACGCTCTGATCGTCGATCAGATTGGTCACGAAGAGGGGGATCAGCTTCTCGGGGTACTGGTAGGGCCCGTAGGTATTGCTGCCGCGCGTCACGAGCACCGGAAGCCCGTAGGTTGTGCGGTAGGCGAGTACCTGGAGGTCGCCTCCGGCCTTGCTTGCGCTATAGGGGCTCCGCGGGCGCAGCGGGGAGCTCTCGATCGATTCGCCGCTGGAGACATCGCCGTAGACCTCGTCGGTCGAGACCTGCAGGTACCGGGGGATGCCGCGCTCGCGAACCGCCTCGAGCAGGGTGTGGGTGCCGAGGATATCGGTCCGCAGAAAGGCCTCCGGGTCGAGGATCGAGCGGTCCACGTGGGTCTCGGCGGCGAAGTTGACGATCGCGTCGACCCCATCGCCGAGTCCCTCGGCGACCGCGCTCGGGTCGGTGATATCGCCCTTCACGAACCGGTAGCGGGCTCCGGTGGGGAGGCTCGCGAGGTTCGCGGGGTTGGCGGCATAGGTCATGGCGTCGAGATTGACGACTTCGACCTCGGGGCGTTCGGCAGCGAGCAGGCGGATGAAGGCCGAGCCGATGAAACCGAGGCCTCCGGTAACGAGATAACGCATCGCTCGCTCCTTCGCGCTTGCGCAACCTCCCTCCGCCCGTGGTATACTCCGTGGGTTGTCAACTCGCCCGGCACGGAGGTCGGGCTTCGATGGTCCCAAAGAAACGCTCGCACAGCTCGGAGAGCATCGCGGACGGGGGCCAGCTGAAAGGAATCCCTTCATGTCCGTTATTTCAATGCGCGAGCTTCTTGAAGCCGGCGTGCATTTCGGTCACCAGACCCGTCGTTGGAATCCGAAGATGAAACCCTACATCTTCCAGGAACGCAACGGCATCTACATCATCGATCTCGCCATCACGCTCCAGCGCGTCCGCGACACCTATGAGGTCGTCAAGCAGATGTCGCGCGAGGGGCGCGTCATTCTCTTCGTCGGAACGAAGAAGCAGGCGCAAGAAGTCGTCAAAGATGAGGCCGAGCGTGCCGGAACGTTCTACATCAACCAGCGCTGGTTGGGCGGAACGCTGACGAACTTCTCGACGATTCAGAAACGCATCGCGCGTTTGCGCGAGCTCGAAGAGATGCGTCTCCAAGGCGACTTCGACCGCTTGCCCAAAAAAGAGGTCGCAAAACTCCAAGACGAGCTCAATAAGCTCGAGCGCTTTCTCGGCGGAATCAAGGATATGCATCGCCTCCCCGACGCGATCTTCATCGTCGACCCGAAGAAAGAGCGCATCGCGGTGCTCGAGGCGCGCAAGCTCGGCATTCCGACGATCGCGGTGATCGACACCAACTGCGACCCCGATGAAATCGACTACCCGATCCCCGGCAACGACGACGCGATTCGCGCGGTGAAGCTGATGGTCGGCAAGATGGCCGATGCGATCATCGAAGGCCGGACCGAGGCGGAGAGCTCCTTCGACGGCGCCGTCTACGCTCAAGCTCCCATCAACGAAGCGGGCGCCTTCGAGGCAGCAGAGCCTGTCGCCGGCTAGTCCTCGCTCCCGTGAAGAGACCCGTCGCAAGGGAGGCCGTCGTCGGCCTCTCTTCGCGCGCATGAAAGCAAACGAACGCCAAGGAGAGAATCTGTGAGTACTATGACCTACCAACCGAAGGCCGATGAGATCAAGGCCCTACGCGACGAGACCAGCGCCCCGATGATGGACTGCAGAAAAGCACTCGTGGAAGCCGGCGGCGATCGCGAGCGCGCGAAGGCGCTGCTCCTCGAGCGCGGCGCTGCCCAGGCGCAGAAGAAATCGGAGCGAGCCGCAAACGAAGGGTTGGTCGGCAGCTACATTCACGCCGGCGGAAAGATCGGTGTGCTGGTCGAGATAAACTCGGAAACCGATTTCGTCGCGCGAAACCCGAAGTTCAGCGAATTGGTGCGCGACGTGGCGATGCATGTCGCGGCGATGTCGCCCGCCTACCTCGATCGTGCGTCGGTTCCCGAAGAAGTCGTCGCAGAGGCACGCAAAGAACTCGAAGAATCGGTTCCGGCGGGGAAACCACCCGAGGTCGCAGCGAAAATCGTCGAGGGCAAACTCAACAAATGGTACGAAGATCACTGCCTGCTCGACCAGTCGTTCGTGAAGGATGATTCGATCACGGTCGGCGATCTCGTGAATGCCGCCGTCGGAGCGCTCGGCGAAAACATTCGCGTACGGCGTTTCGTGAAGTTCGCGTTGGGCGAGTAGATAAACGTGCAGGCGAGCACCGCGCGCTTCTCCCGCGTTCTCATAAAACTCTCCGGCGAGGCGTTTGCTTCGAGCGCGAATGGGGTTGACGTGCGAACGACCGAGGCGATGGCGCGCGAGATTGCCGATGTTGCACGCAACGGCATCAGTATCGCCGTCGTCGTCGGCGGCGGAAACATCTGGCGCGGAAAAGAGCACGAAGCTGCGGGCATGGAGCGCGCGACCGCAGATTATATGGGGATGCTCGCTACGACGATCAATGCGCTCGCGCTTCAGGATGCGCTGGAACGGATCGGCGTCCCGTCGCGCGTGCAGACCGCGATTGCAATGCACCAGATCGCCGAGCCCTATATTCGCCGACGCGCGATTCGCCATCTCGAAAAGGGGCGCGTCGTGATCTTTGCCGCCGGAACCGGAAACCCGTATTTTACGACCGACACCGCAGCGGCACTGCGAGCGGTCGAAGTCGGGGCGCAGGCGATCCTCAAGGCGACGAAGGTGGACGGTATTTACACCTCCGATCCGAAAAAGGATCCCGCCGCGCGTCGTTTCGAACGCATCGATTACATGGATGCGCTCAATCGCGGCCTGGAAGTGATGGATACGACCGCCATGGCGCTCTGCATGGACAATACGTTGCCGATCCTCGTCTTCGACATGGGGGTTTCGGGTAATATTCGACGCGCGATCGAGGGCGAAGCGATTGGAACCTACGTTGGTAAAAATGTGGCGACGGTGATCGCCGGAGGGGTTGCATGAACGATTCATTTTTCAAAGACGTCGAAGGGAAGATGCAGA
>JAJXVC010000091.1 GCA_021782295.1 bacterium
GCGAGCGTTGCAGCGCCCGCGAAGCTCGGCGACGAGCGCGGGCTGCCCGTCCTCGGCCCCGATGCTGCCGCGCAGCACGAGCTCCTCGCCCTCGAAGGCTCCGTAGAGGCCGACCGGAGCGGTACACCCTGCACCGAGCTCGCGGAGTGCGGCGCGCTCGGCGGTCACCGCGCGTTCGCTCGGTTCGTGGTTGAGGGCGGCACGCAGCACCGGTGCGAGCGGTGCGTCGAGCAGCGTCTCGACTGCAAGCGCGCCCTGCCCCGCGGCCGGTAAGAGGCTCTCGATCGAAAAGGGGACCGCGTAGGTCGCCCGCAGCCCCAGCCGCCGGAGCCCGGCCGCCGCCAAGACGATCGCGTCGTACTGCCCCTCGCGAAGTTTGCGTAGCCGCGTGTCGACGTTTCCGCGAATATCGACATACTCGAGATCGCTGCGCAATGCGAATAATTGTGCGCGCCGCCGCGGGCTGGAAGTGCCGATGCGCGCGCCGGGCGGAAGTTCTTCGAAACTCGCAAAGCGTTCGCTGCAATAGAGATCGCGAACGTCTTCGCGCTCCGATATCGCGCAGAGTTGCATCCCCGGCGGCAGGGCGCTCGGAAGATCTTTCGCCGAATGAACCGCGTAATCGGCGCGCCCTTCGGCGAGCGCGCGTTCGAGTTCTTTGACGAAGATCGCTTGCTGCCCCATCGCTGCGAGCGCGCTGCTGCGGTCGCGGTCGCCGACGGTCGATATCTCGAGCATCGTCGAAGCGATGCCGCTGCGCGCGAGGCGCGAAGCGACGTGGCGCGATTGCCACAGGGCGAGCGCGCTGGCGCGCGTCGCGCAGACGGCGCTGCCGGTCGTCGGCGTGAGGCCGTCGGCGAGCAACGTCGCGGCGGTCGCTTCGACGACATCTTCAATGCGATTGCGATCCATCGTGGCGAGTTCGTCGAGCGGCAATTCGGAGAGCGCGCGCATGACGATGGTGCGCTGCTCCGACGAAAGCGTGTCGCGCACGTAACTGCGCGCGATGGCGAGCGTTCGTGCCGCGGCGTCGTAGCGTGCGTCGAAATGGAGCGCGATCTCGCGCGCAATACGCTTCGAAAATGCGGGTGTGCCGACGCCGGAGTCGATGCTGAAGGTGAGGCCGCCGACCTTGACGACCGCGGGCATCGTCGCATCGCCGCGCGTCGAATCGGTCGAATCGATGGTGAGGATTCCGCGCGCGCGCGCATCGCGACCGACGCGCTCGTTCACCGCGCCGTCGTCGGTTGCAACGACGCAGAGGAATGCGCCGGTGAGATCCTCCTCGCGGTAGGCGCGCCGTTCGCAGCGCACGCCGGGGTTCGCTACAAGGAGTGCCTCCATCGCCTCGCAGAGCTGCGGGGCGACGACGAAGAGGTTGGCGCCTGCTTCGATAAAGGAACGGGCTTTGCGGGCTGCGACCGAACCGGCACCTACCAGCACGATGAGTCGCCCCGCGAGGCGAAGGGAGAGCGGAAGCGACATGATGCGGCATGGATTCCGCACCGCCGTGCGAAACTCTGCTCCGCGCATGCAACGTCCCACTCGCGCTGCGCTTCTCGGTGCGCTCGCCTCGGCGCTCCTGGTGCTGCCGGGGCTCGGAGCGGGCACCCTTTGGGACAACAGCGAGACGATCTACGGAGAGGTGGCGCGGGAGATTCTGCTCACCCACGACTGGATCGTGATGCACTACAACGGCCTGCCGTGGTTCGTTCAGCCGCCGCTCTACTTTTGGGTGGCGGCGCTCTGCGTGAAGCTCTTCGGGCTCACCTCTTTTGCGATGCGCCTTCCGGCAGCGTTGGCGACCATCGCGATGGGGGCGATGACCGGCTACGCGGTCGCACGCCAACTCGGCTCGCGCGTCGGCGTCTTCGCGGCGGTGATTCTCTCGAGCTCGCTCATGCAGGCGATTATCGGACGGCTCGCGATCATGGATGCCTTGCTCGATTGCGCGGTCGCCATGACGGTATTCTGGTGGTTTCGCGGCCTTCAGACCGGCAAACGCCGCTACTATATTTTCGGCGCGGTCGCTGCGGGCTTCGGCTTCTTAGCGAAGGGCCCGGTCGCGCCGGTGGTGGCATTGATCGTCTTGCTCCCCTACGCATTTTGGAGCGTGAAGGTCGAACGCATCTCGTGGCCGCGGCTCTCGACGTGGTGGTGGGGAGCCTTTGCTTTCGCGGCAACGGTCGCGCCGTGGTTCATCGCGCTCGTCATGCGCACCGGATTCGCTTCGGTCGTTACGCTCATCGGCCACTACACGATCGGTCGCTACACCGGCGTGATCGAGAACCAGTCGGGGCCGGTCTGGTACTATCTGCCGGTACTCGTCGTCGGGTTCTTCCCGTGGATCGCGTTATTGCCCAGCGCGGTCCTCGGCGGAATCTCGCGCTTGAGACTCGGCGAAAACGACGAACGGGCACGCGTCTTGCGCCTGGCGTTTTGCTGGGCGGTCGTGCCGTTGCTCTTCTTTTCGTTCGCGCGTACGAAGTTACCCAACTATATTGCGTTGGAGTTTCCGGCGATCGCCGTGATCTGCGCGATCTATCTCGACGGTTTGCTGGAACGCTCTCGCGTTCGCGCCGCGCTCGTCGCAACGTTGGCCGTGCCGTTGGTGATCGGATTATTGGCGATTGCGGTGGCGATCTTCGCTCGCGACAATCACCTCGGCGAACCGCTCGCGGTGTTGCGCCCGGCATTGATCGCGATGGGCGTGACCATCGCGCTGGGAGGCATTGCGATGGTGGCGATGCTGATGCGCAGGGCGACAGCTCCCTTTGCACCTTTTGCGTTGGCGCTGGCGATGGCGGTGGCGGTCGACGTGCTCGGTCTCGTCGCGCTGCCGCGCGCGGAACTCTTCAAACCGGTGCCGCGCCTCGCGCGAATCGTCGATGCGCTGCGCCGCCCCGGCGATATCGTCGTCGACGGCGGCATCGTCGGCGGCGGATCGTTGCTCTTCTACACGAAGCCGCCGGTCGCGCTTCTCGCGCTCTTTAATGCCGACGTCGGCGTCAACACGCCGACCCTGCGCGACGTCGTCTGCACCGCACCGCGCGCCTTCGTGTTCTATACCGGCACCTCGGTCGCATCGCAACCGAGCTTCGGCCGCACAACGCGCGTGATCGCACGGAGCGGCAACGTCGCGGTGATGCGCTATAGCGGGCCGCCCTGCACGAAGTGAGGATTGCCGCATTTCACCAATGCGACGTCTTTACCGATCGGCTCTTCGGCGGTAATCCGCTCGCCGTCGTTCCAAACGCTGACGGCATCGAGAGTGCGACGATGCAGGCATTCGCCCGCGAGATGAATTGCTCGGAGAGCACCTTCGTACTCCCTCCGCGCGATCCGCGCGCCGCATATCGTGTGCGCATCTTTACTCCGGGGCGCGAGTTACCGTTCGCCGGACATCCGACGATCGGTACGGCATGGACGTTGCACCGCCTCGGACTGCTCGATGCCGTCGATTTCGCCTTCGAAATGGAGATCGGGCTCGTTCCGGTTCGGCGCGAGGGATTGCGTTTCTGGATGCGTCCGCCGCTTCCACGCCTCGGTACGCCGCTTGGCGATCGCTCGTTTGCGGCGGCGCTCGGCGTCACGGAATCGGAGATCGTCGGCTCGGTTCGCAGGTCGGGGCCGTTCTTGTGCGTTCGCGTGGCGAGCATCGATGCGGCGGCAAAGATCGAACTCGATCGTCGCGAGCTCCGCTCGCACTGCGATCGAGAGATCGCCGACGGAAACATCCTCGTCGTACAGTACGAGGCGGGGCGAGCCTCGGTGCGGATGGTTGCTGCCATCGCCGATGACGTCGGCGAAGATCCCGCGACCGGAAGCGCGGTTGCGCCGATGCTCGCTTTTCTCGCCGCTGCCGGTGCGCTCGGTGCGGAGCGGCGCGAGGTCGAGATCGAACAGGGGCGCTGGATCGGGAGAACGAGCACGCTGCACGCGCGTCTATCGTGGGACGAGAACCATATTTCGCAGGTCGAGGTCGGCGGTGATTGCGTGCATGCGTTTTCCGCCGAGATCGCGTTTGAGGGTGCGGAGACTAGCGGCGCGCGGCAAAGCTGAGGTCAACGCTCCAATCTTCGATCGCATCGCTCCCGGGCGTCTCATCGCGAACGTTGCGAACCGTGAATTTCCACGTCGTCGTTTTTCCGGCGCGCGCGGGTAGCGCGGGCGGGGCGACGTGCCCGGTCGGGAATCGGCCGCCGAATCCGATTCCGCAGGTCGGCGCCGAACCGCTGCCCTCGCCGAGGAGTTGCCCCGGCGCGATCAGCGTTCCGAGAAATTCCTGTTGAGCGGTGCGCGTGAGGAAGATCGAACCGGCGATCGGCGTCGTCGCATCGCCGAAGGTTCCCGTGCATGGCGGCGCGTTCTCCCGCACTTTGTAGATCGCCGGTGCTTCGAATTGGAGTATGCCGCGGTCGATCGTCACGCGCGCATTGCGAACGCGCTGAACGTACACGCCGTTTTCGCCGGTATCGGGATTACGAACGTGCACCGTAATCGTGCCGTTCATCACGATGCTCAACGCGACCGCAGCGAGCAGATGCATGTTACGGCGTAAAAACCGGATGCAGCAAGCGATAGACGGGCGGATAACCGGGGTCGTTATTGGCGGTGTATCGCAGCAATAATTTGACCAACGGATTCGCCTTCGTCGGTTTCGGCAGGTTCACGATCGCATAATAGACCGTCATGCCCTGCCCCGGGAAAAGGTTCTTCGGCGTTAACGGTGTGCCGGTCTTCGAGAACGGCGTCTCGTTGCTCGTCGCTTCGGTGCCGTCTTTATAGAAGGCGGTGATATCGAGCCCGGGAACTCCGGCCTCGCCGCTCTGCGTGTTCTTCACGGGGACTTCGAAGACGAGGTAACCGTTCGGGGCGTTCACCGTCGCCACGTAGGAGACGATCGCTTGCGCGAACGCATCGCTGGGCGCGACCCATCGGATCGCATGGATGCGGTAGTTGAAACCGGTGATGTGAAATTGCTGGTTCATCCGAACCATGTCGCCCTTCAATTGGGCGCGGCCGGGGACGCTCGGTGCGGCGGAGACCGCGGTCAGCGTGCATGCAAGAAGTGCTGTAAAAGCGAGTATGCGGTTCATCATGGCGCCACGCTGCGACGAACGTCGGCTTGGTTCCTGTAGCAAAGCAAGAAGGGGAGCCGCCCGCATGGGCAGCCCCCCTTCTTTTCGGTCGGAACGAGCGCGGTTAGGGTTTGTAGCCCGCAACCGCGGCGACGGTGACGGCGGAGGCCTTATTCGGCCCAAGTCCGCTGCGGATATAGCTGATGACGGCAGCGATATCCTTATTCGAGAGCGTGCCTTTCCAGGCGGGCATCTGCCCGTTGAAGGCGGCGCCGTTGACGGTGATCGCGCCGCTCTTGCCGTCGAGGAGTACCCCGATGACTGCGTGCGGATCTCCGGTGACGAACGGGTTTCCGGCGAGCGGCGGAATCGCTCCGGGTTGCCCCATGCCGTTGGCGGCGTGGCATCCGGCGCAGTTGCTCGAATAGACCGTCGCGCCGGCGGCGACTAAGGGATTTGCTGCCGGGGCGGAGCCGCCGGCGGGGGCCGATGCTGCACCCGGAGCACTTGCCGGGGCACTTGCGCTCGGTGCATTCGCAGTTGCGAGCACTTGCGCTTGGCTCAGCGAAGGCGGCGCGGCGGCCTGCTTCGCTTGAATCGCGATCTGGCTATAGATCGAGAGCCCGACGATCGCAATCAGCGCGACGACCGTGCTGACCATCAGTCCACCGCGCGCCGCGATCGAGCGGGTCGTGCTGCGATCGAGCCACGGAATCGCGATAACGACGACCAAGAAGAGCGTCGGAACGACGATCGTTGCGAGCAGATCGAGCGAGGGTGGAACGACGGTGAGCAGCCCGAAGAGCGCGAGGAAGTACCACGCCGGATACGGGATGAACGAGGTGTTCGTCGGGTCGGCCTTCACGTCGAGGAAGGGCGGCGCGATGAACGCGAGTGCGATGATGATCGCGAAGATGATCAGCGAGACGAAGCCGTCCATGAACATCTGGTCGGGCCAGAAGCGGCCGTTCTTCAGCTTGCGCGGATCCTCGGAGATCGGGCCGGCGGGGCCGTTCCAGCGGAAGATTGCAAGGTGAGCGCCGACGAGCAGAACCATGACGGCCGGCATCAACCACACGTGGAGACCGAAGAAACGATTGATCGTCTCGGTGCCCATCGCGCCGCCGCCCTGGGCGATCTGCTGGATGAGGGGGCCGGCAATCGGTGCCGTACCGGTAATATTCAGTGCCACCTGCGAGGCGAAGTAGGCGTCCATATCCCACGGGAGCAGGTAGCCGGTGAGCCCGAGTACGAGCGTCACCAACAACAGGATGACGCCGACGACCCACTGCAGCTCGCGGGGAGATTTATATGCACCCCAGACGAGCACTTGCAGCAAGTGCAAGAAGACGAGCGCGATCATTGCCGACGCGCCCCAATAGTGAATCGCCAGAATTAAATGCGGCCAAAAGTGCGTGTAGATCCACGCCGTCGATTCCCACGCCGTGTTCGCCGACGGTGCATAGAAGAATGTCAGGAAAATACCGGTTACGATTTGGAGCATCATCGCGAAGACGGTCGCGCTTCCAAAAACGTACCAGTAGCTCGCTCCGCCCGGGATATCTTCGACGAGGAATTCCTTCGTCATCGAAATGAAGCCGGTACGAGATTCAATCCAGTTCAGCATGTCGCTCTTCCTTGTGACGTTCGTGCAGCTACGCGAGATAAGAAACGACGATGCGGTCGGGCGTCGTCGAGCGGTAGTGAATCCACATTACCTCTGCCTGGCCGCTTTGATCGCGCAGCGGCAACGGGTCGAGCCCGCGCGGTGCGGGGCCGGCTTCGTGCGTACCGTCGAAATTAAATTGCGAACCGTGGCAAGGGCAGAGGAACTTGTTCGTGTCGGCTTCCCAGTTGAAACGACAACCGAGATGCGGGCAGATCGGCGACATAATGACGAAGTTCATGTTAATAACGTCGTACGGAACGCCTGCCGGCGAACCTTTCTGAAAAAGGTTCGGGCGTTTTGCTTCAAATTTTGCAGGGTCGACTTTGATGCCCCAGACGTACTCCGGCGAATCTTGCTCGGGAAGGTAGTTGTCCTTGCCTTTGAGCGTGAAATCGAGTTTGATCGGCGTCTTGGTCGCGCTGTCGAGTTGCGCGTATTCTTTCGGGTCGAGCGGAGACCAAATTCCCTTTGAGTTTGCGTCGGGAATCAGCGAGCCGACGATGGGGATTGCCAGCGAAAGGCTGATGATTCCGCCGATCGCGAGGGTGGCGTTCGCCATGAAACGACGGCGGGTGATCTCTTCGGGGGTTCCGGGGTCGTCGTAGGCGCTGGGCGCGCCACGGTGGACGCCCGATGAGGCGTCTCCAGCTTTCGACACGATGCTCTCCTGCAAATTTATCAATGAGGGTGATA
>JAJXVC010000092.1 GCA_021782295.1 bacterium
ACGAGACGCTTGCCAGCGGACTCCTCACGCTCGAGGGCGTCGAGATTTTGCGGTTGCCGGCGATGGGAGAGAAACGATGAACCTGAAGGCGATTCTCGCGGTCGCGTTGGGCGGCGGCGTCGGTTCGGCGTTGCGCTACATCGTGAACTTCGTCGTCGTCGCACGCGTCGGGCCGGGTTTCCCGTTCGGCACGCTGCTTATTAATATTACCGGGAGCTTACTGATCGGCGTCGTCGCCGAGTTGGCAGCGACATCCTCGTTGGGAATGACGCCCCTGCTGCGTCTCTTCCTCGCCGTCGGCGTACTCGGCGGTTACACGACGTTCTCAACCTTTGCCTTCGATACCGTGACCTTGGTTGGGGATCGGACGATCGGTCTTGCGACGATGTATGTACTCGCAAGCGTTTCGCTCGGTGTTCTTGCTGCTTTTGCCGGGCAGGTGCTCGTGCGCTTGGCGATGCGCTAGGCGGGACGGCGGCTTTGCGCGTTTTTTACGCGCCGGGAGCAACGCTAAATTCGCGTAGTGAGTTATGGTGCGAGGTTTCCCTAAGAAGGAGCAGTCATGCACGATAATGATTTGATCGAACGCGTTGAGGCAATGAGCGCACGCGAGATCGACGGGTTGCCCGTCGGCGTTATTACGTTAGGGCTCGACGGAATGATTCGGCGTTACAATCGCACCGAGGCGGAGATGGCGCGCCTCGACCAGAGATCGCAGGTAGGGCGAAACTTCTTTACCGAGGTCGCTCCCTGCACTGCGAATCCGGAGTTTCAGGGACGCTTTACGGCCCTCGCCGCGAAGTCGAGCGGCGGTATCGAGACCTTCGACTACACCTTCCGTTTTGCTTGGGGCGCGCAGCGCGTGCACATTACGTTCATACACAAAGCGGGTCGCGACGATGTCGACGTGCTGGTGACGCGGATGTCTGCCGAATAACCGGCGCGATTCGTGAAGTTTTGAACAATATTTGAGGCCGCGCTCGCAGGAGCGCGGCCTTCATTCGAGGACTCCCTGGGCAAGAATCATGACGCTCTTCTCGAGGAGGTTCTCGTTGTCTCGCACATCCGTACGCTGGGCGCTCGCCGCTACAGCCCTTTTTGCACTTAGTCTTCCCTCGTTCGCGCGCGCCGCGGGCGCGTCGAGCGCCTCACCCGCCACGAGCGCGGTGAAGGCGACGCCGAAGCCCACGCCCACGCCGACTCCCCCGCCGCCATACAAGCAAATGCATTGGCGCGCGATCGGCCCCGCAGCCGGAGGCGGGCGCGTGACCTCCGTTGCCGGCTCAGCAACGAACGTGAAGCTCTATTACGTCGGCTCTGCCGGCGGTGGGGTTTGGAAGACGATCAACGGCGGCTTCACCTGGACGCCGGTCTTCGCGAATCAGAAGGTCGCCGCAATCGGTGCGGTGACGATCGATCCCAGCAACAATAATACGGTGTGGGTTGGAACCGGAGAGAGCAATCCTCGCAACGACGTCAGCTACGGCGACGGACTCTATAAATCGACGAACGGCGGCATGACCTGGAAACTGGTCGGGCTCAAGGGCGTTCGTTCGATCTCGCGCATCGTCGTCGATCCGAAGGACGGCAACCACGTGGTGGTCGCGGCATTCGGCGACCCCTATCGGAACAGCGTTCATCGCGGCGTCTACGTCACGTTCGACGGCGGAAAGACCTGGAAGAAGACGCTCTATCTCGCGCCGGATAGCGGAGCGAGCGATCTGGCAATGGTGCCAAGCGACCCGAACGTCGTCTATGCCGGGATGTGGGAGTTCCGTCGCAAACCGTGGACCTTCCGCAGCGGCGGTCCGAACGACGGGCTCTACAAATCGACCGACGGTGGGAAGACGTGGACGAAACTCGTCGGCAACGGCTTGCCGAACGGGATCACGGGACGCATCGGTCTCGCCGTTTCGCAGAGCGATCCGAATTACGTCTATGCGCTCATCGAAGCAGCGCACGGAATTCTCTGGCGCAGCGAAAACGCGGGCAAGAGCTGGAAGATGGTCAGCGATAACACGCTCGTCGACCAGCGTCCGTTCTATTTCACGCACATCGCCGTCGATCCGAAGAATCCGAAGAAAGTCTATGCCGTTTCGGAGATGACCTCGGTCTCCACCAATGCCGGCAAGACGTTCCACCCGATCGCGCTTGCGGTTCACGTCGATTATCATGCGATTTGGATTGCTCCGAACGATCCATCGCGTATCATGCTCGGCGAAGACGGCGGGTACGCCCTCACCGTCGATGGCGGAGCGAATTGGTTCTTCTCGAAGAATCTTCCGATTGCGCAGATCTATCACGTCGGGCTCTCTAACGAGAATCCGTATGAAGTCTGCGCGGGCCTCCAAGACAACAACGCGTTCTGCGCGCGGGAGAACTCACTCGATCCCAGCGGGCTGCTCAACAAATATTGGAAGGTGAGCGTCGGTGGCGACGGTGAGTGGTCGGTCCCCGATCCCTCCAACCCAAATTACATTTGGAGTGACTCGGAGAACGGCTCCGTCGTCGTGTGGAATAAGAAAACGCAGGACCAATGGTCGGCGCAACCCTACATTCAGGGTGTCAAAGAACAGTACGACCTGCGCACGAGCAAATATCGCTTCAATTGGGATTCTCCGATTGCTTTTGCACCGTGGAATCCGCATATCGCTTGGGTCGGCGGCGACGTCGTCTTCCAGAGCACCGATCGCGGCAAGAGCTTCAAGGTCATTAGCCCCGATCTTACCTTAAATATGAAGGCGCACCAGATTCCCTCGGGCGGCCCGATTACGCATGACGTTTCGGGAGCGGAGTATAGCGATACGCTGCTCGATATCGAAGGCTCTCCGGTTCGCAAGGGCGAGATCTGGACCGGCGCCGACGACGGCGTCATCGGCCTTACGCTCGATGGTGGAAAGCATTGGAAGAAGATGCTGATTCCCGGCGTGCCGCCGTACGGTCGCGTCGAAACGGTTGCCCCGTCGCCGTTCAACGCCGCAACCGCCTATGTCTCGATCGATCGCCATCGCTCCGGCGATTATAAACCGTACGTTTTTGTAACGCATAACTACGGAAAGACCTGGAGTTCGATTGCGAGCAATCTTCCGAAGAACGTCTTCGTCCGGACGATCCGCCCCGACATTAAAAACTCGTCGATTCTCTACCTCGGTAACGAAACGGGCATCTTCATCTCGTTCAACGATGGAAAGAGTTGGAAGAGCTTTAAGAACGGCATGCCGACGGTTTCGGTTCGCGATATCCGCATGCAGCCGACGTTCGACGATCTCGTCGTCGCAACGCACGGGCGTTCGATCTATATCATGGACGACATGACTCCGATCCAGCAACTCGCTCGCGCGAAAGCTGCCGGCGGACGGTTCTTCCCGGTTCGTGTCTCCTATCAATACACGCTACACGAAAACGACGAAGGCACCTACACCGATTACGTCGGTAATAACCCGCCCTTCGGCACCATCTTCGACTACTATCAGAAAACGGCGAACGCAAAAACCCCGCCGACCCTGCAAATCTTCAACGCTCGCGGGCAGTTAATGCGTTCGATCTCCGGCACCCATAAAGTCGCCGGGAAAGCGAAATCGCGCATGCCCAATGCCGTTGGTCTCAACCGCTATGTGTGGGATTGGGGCACCAACGGGGTCGCACTGTGGAAGGGCGCGGCGAAGAAATCGTACCAAGGCTTCCCTGAGGGGCCGGCGGTGCCGCCGGGTACCTATACCGCGAAGCTCACCTTCGACGGGAAGACCTACACGCGTCGATTTGTCGTAAAACCCGACCCGCGCTCGAAGTTTACGCAGGCCGATTACAACCGATCCTTTGCCTTCGCGATGAAGTACGAGGTGATGTTCGGCAAGATCGACACGATGCTCAATAACCTCGATGCATTGAAGAAGCAACTCGCTGCTGCGAAAAAAGCCGCTACTGCGAAGAAAGCAACGGCTGTGCTTCCCGCAATCGCCGATCTCTCCGGTAGTCGTCGCGGAATGTTCAATATTCTGACGGCGAACTATCAAAACGATGAGGACTCCATCGAGCGTCCGGGTGCGCTGCGCGAAGATTTCGAGCAGCTCTACTACTACGCTCAAGGGCTCATCACGCCGCCGACGGTTGCCTTCGCGCACCGCCTCGACGGAAAATATGCTCGAGCAATCGGGCAGTATAACGCCTTCGTCGGAATGATTCCCGCGCTGCAAGCGAAGATGAAAGCAGCCGGTATGAAACCGATCGCAGGCATCGGTACCGTTCACTAACGCCCGTAACAACGGAGGAAAAGAAGTGAAAATACGGTTTCTAGCGTTGGGTGCGCTGCTTGTCGCCGGAAGTATCCTTCCGGCGGCGGCAGCGACCGCCCCATATGCGCGGATGAAATGGAGAGAGATCGGTCCGGCGATCACCGGCGGCCGCGTCTCTTCGGTGGCGGGGACGGCGCAGAACGCCGATCTCTACGTTATCGGCACAGCAGGCGGCGGCGTTTGGAAAAGTTCCAACGGCGGCGCAACCTGGAAACCGATTTTCACGAAAGAACCGACCGGCGCGATCGGAGCGGTCGCTATCGATCCTACCAATCAAAATGTTCTTTGGGTCGGGACCGGCGAGAGCAACCCACGCAACGATGTCTCGTTCGGAACCGGCCTCTATAAAAGCACGAACGGCGGCAAGACGTGGGAGCGAGTCGGCCTGGCGCTGACGCGGCAAATCTCGCGCATCGCCGTCGATCCGAAGAACCCGCAGCACGTCGTCGTCGGCGCCTCCGGCGATCCGTATGCTGATTCCGTCCATCGCGGCGTCTACGTCACCTTCGACGGTGGAAAGACCTGGACGAAATCGCTCTACATCGGTCCCAGCAGTGGAGCGAGCGATATTGCGATGGATCCCGCCGATCCGAACGTCGTTTACGCGGGGATGTGGCAGTTCCGTCGCAAGCCCTGGACCTTCCATTCCGGCGGCCCCAATGACGGGATATATAAATCGACCGACGGCGGAAAGAGCTGGAAAAAACTGGTCGGGAACGGGCTTCCGACAGGTTACGAAGGGCGTATTGGGCTCGCCATCGCGCAGAGTAATCCGTCGCGCGTCTACGCTCTGATCGAAGCGAAGGGTGGAATCCTTTGGCGGAGCGACGATGCGGGCGCGCATTGGAAAATGATGACCGATAACACGTTGGTCGATCAGCGTCCCTTCTATTTCACGCATATCGCCGTCGATCCTAAGAATGAAAATCGCGTTTACGGCGTTTCGGAGATGCTCTCGGTCAGCACCGACGGCGGGAAGAAATTCAAACGAATCGCCAAAGGCGTACATGTCGATTACCACGCCATCTGGATCGCGCCGAATAACGGGAAACGTATCATCGTCGGTGAGGACGGCGGCTATGCCTTGACGCTCGACGGCGGCAAAGCATGGTCGTACGCGCGCAACCTTCCCATCGGTCAGGTCTACCACGTCGGTCTTTCCAACGGCAATCCGTATTTGGTCTGCGGCGGCTGGCAGGATAACAGCGGCTGGTGCGGTCCCTCGAATTCGCGCGATCGCCAAGGAATTAAAAATCGCCGTTGGTTCCAAGTCGTCGGCGGTGACGGCATGTGGGCGGTTCCCGATCCGAGCAACGCGAACGATGTCGTCGCCGATCTCGAGGACGGATACGTCAACGTCTTCAATCGTCACGCACGGCTCTTCCGCTTTATCAATCCCTACTTCGAACCGGGGCTCTCGATCTTCGATCTCAACAAGCGTCCTTATCGCTTTAACTGGGATTCTCCAATCGCTTTCGCGCCGTGGAATGGGCATGTGCTGTGGTACGGCGGTAACGTCGTCTTCCAAAGCACCGATCTCGGCCAAACGTGGCATCCAATCAGCCCCGATCTCACGCGCAACATCAAAGCGCATCAGATGCCGGCCGGCGGACCGCTCGCGCACGATGTCTCGGGCGCGGAGTATAGCGATACGATTCTCGATATCGAAGGCTCGACGGTCGCACGCGGCGAGATTTGGGTCGGCACGGACGACGGACTCGTCCAGCTCACGCGAGACGGCGGCAAGCATTGGCAGAACGTCACCCCGGTCGGCGCACCGAAATTCGCGCGCGTCGAAACCGTGGCTCCCTCCGCACTCGATCCTGCGACGGCGTACGCTTCGTTCGACGACCATCGCATGGGCGATTATGCGCCGTATCTCTACGTTACGCACAACTACGGAAAATCGTGGACGAAAATCGTTAACGGTTTGCCGACGAATATCTATACGCGGACGATTCGTCCGGATATCCATAATAAGAACCTGGTCTTTGCCGGAAATGAAGAAGGGCTCTTCATCAGCTTTAACGGCGGTGGAACCTGGAAGCCGTTTTCATTGAACGTCCCGGCGGTTTCGGTTCGCGATATCCGCATTCAACCGACCTTCGACGATTTGGTGATCGGCACGCATGGTCGCGGAATCTGGATCCTCGACGATATCGCCGCGCTCCAGAATCTTCCGACGGCGCAGGCGCAAGGGGCGATGCTCTTTCCGGTGCGCACCGCATACGAATACATCATGCATAGCAACGATGAAAATCTCTACACGCGCTATGCAGCGAAAAACCCGCCGAACGGAGCGATCCTGGATTTCTACCAGAAGGCGCCGCAGAAAAAAGCTCCGGTTATCCAGGTGCTCGATTCGCGAGGGCGAGTGATTCGTACGATATCGGGCAGCATCAAGATCGGAAAGAAGAAGATCTTGCTCGTTCCCAATAAAGCCGGCATCAATCGCGTTGTCTGGGATTTTCGCGAGAACGGCGTTCCCCGTTGGATGGGTGCCGCGCGCAAAGCGTATCGCGGGCCGAAGGAAGGGCTGACGGTTCTTCCGGGGCGCTATACCGCGCGCGTTGTCCTCAACGGGCACACGTACACGCAGTCGTTTCAGGTGAAGGGCGATCCGCAGACACCCTATACGCTCGCTCAAATGCGCGCGGGATATCTAATCGGGAAGCACTTCCTCGATATGTCCGGAAAGATTAACGTGGTGCTTAATGCGCTCGATGCCCAGAACGTAGCCTTGCAGAAGGCCTACGCAATAGCGCGTTCGGCAGATAACGCTCCGCGGTTAGCGGCGCTATCTGCCGCGATGAAGCGTCGCGATACGATTTTTGCGACATTTACCGCGAATTACCAGAACGACGAAGATTCCATTCAGCGTCCGGGAGCGCTACGAGAAGCGATTCCCGGCGGGTTCTTCCTTGGCGCAAACGCTCCGCCGACGGCATCGCTGCTTGCATATCGCAGGCATCTCGATGTACGCTTTGCAGCGGCGATGGATGCATACCATCGTTACCTGGCAACGGTTATCAAACCGCTGGGGTTGCAAATAAAGTGAGGCTACACGCTCGTGAAATACGGACACGAAACCGTCGTCGAAGGTAAATTCGAGGAAGTCATCGATCGCACGAAAGCCGCGCTCGCGGAG
>JAJXVC010000093.1 GCA_021782295.1 bacterium
TCTGCTTCGGCCATTCCGAGAGAATCATCCGCGTTCCCGACGGGGCGACATATTCGATGCCGACGCCGCGATTCGCGGGGGTATCGGGGCCGCCGAGGCCGGGTAATGCCGCATGCGCAAGTGGATGCGGAACCGGTTCGAAGGGGCGAAGATCGACGTTACGCCGCAATTTTGCCATCGACATGATCGTTCCGCGCTCGTCGAGCAGCAAGGGCGGCCCACTCGGCGAGGCACCGGGCGCGGGCGTATGCCGCCCCGAGCAGCCCGCTGCGATGACGGCGAGCGCCAGGCCGAGCGATAGATGAAGAAAGCGGCGCGGCAATGGGTTCACGCGCGCGCCTTCAATGGCCGACGACGATGTTCCCGCTGATCCCCTTGAGGTGCACCGAGCCGGTTTTGAAATTTATCGTAATATTTTGAACTTTCAATGTCGCCGTGCCGGTGTGATAATAACTGGGGTGCGGCATCGTGAGCGTCTGTATGGAATTGATCCAATTCGCATAATCGGTATCGAAGGAACGTTTTTGCGGATCGTGCAGACGGACGATATGAACTTTGCCGATCGCGGTAAAATCGAGCGACTGCGTGTTGACCTGAATCTCCTCCGCCGAGAGCTCGGCGTAGGGCTTCCCTTTGCGCATGATGATGCCGTGCCGTACGCCCTGAATGTTTCCGTTCGTCCCGTCGGGAGAAAGCTGCGCGCGCGCGTAATCAAAACTCCACGATTTCGTGGCGATTCGATTGCCACGTACCTTGCCGCCCTTGAGAACGATCGGCTGCAGCCCGGGGGGCGGGGGTACCGGCCCAAGCCCGGCGATGACGAATCCTCCGACGAGCCAGAGCGCGAGTGCGACACCGATCGCGATGCCGATCTCGCGTCTGCCGATGCGCTTCCCGCGAATCTTCATCGCTCTGTCTCGGCGGTGCGATCGCGACGCAATGCTTGCAAGCGCAGCGCTGCACCGAGCCCGATCGTCGCGACGTAGAGTGCCGCAAGCAACATGGCGATGCGCGTCGGCCCGATGCGCGCGAAAATCGAACCGACCGGCGGGCCAACGCGCCCGACGACGACGGCTTCGCGATCGAGATCGGTGCGATGCGTGTACGCTCCATCGGGCGCGATAATTCCGCTCACGCCGGTCGATGCCGCGCGCAATACCCAACTGCCTTCTTCAATCGCGCGCATCTGCGCAATCTGTGCGTGTTGGTAGGGCCCCGCACTGGTGCCGAACCAGGCATCATCGGTGCTGATAATCAGCAGTTGGGCGCCGTTGCGAACCTGTGCATCGACGAGATCGGCGAATGCCGACTCCCAGCAGATAATCGGAGCGAACGAAAGCGAGGGTGTGGGAATGACGGCATTATCGTGACCGTGGGAAAAATGGCTCGCAAGATCGTCGAGCTTCGGTACCCAGTGAAGGAACGAATCTCCGGGGACCGCTTCGGCAAACGGCACTAACTGGCGCTTTTGATAGACGGCTTGAAGCCCACCTTCTGGCGAGAAAACGTAGAGCGCGTTATAGGCGCGCGTTCCCAATGCTTCGAGACTTCCGACGACGATGGTCGTATGCGTGCTTCCGGAGAGATGAGAAAAGCGCGCAACGATATCGGGTGCTTCGTTCAGTGCCGTCGCAATTGCCGTCTCCGGCAGCACGATAATTGCAGGGTGCGCGGTGGTCGCTTCGCGCGTTAATTTCAAATAGCGATCCAGCGAATAAGTGAACGCTTGCGGCGTCCATTTGAGGGATTGCGCGATATTTCCCTGAATTGCGGCGACCCGAACGCTCGGCGCGGGGTACGTTCGAGCCGGCCAAAACCACCACGCCGCCGCGAGCGTCACGACCAGAACGCCGAGAAACCCAAGCAAGCGTTTCGCCGTGCGGGCGATGAATGCGTCGGCAAGATAGGCACCGAGCATGCAGACGATCCAGGTGAGACCGTAGCTTCCGATATAGGCGCCGAAGGAGCGCAGCGGGGTATCGACCTGGGTGTAGCCGATCTGCCCGAACGGAGCCCCCATGACGCCGACGCTGCGCCCCCATTCGGCCAGCGCGAACCCCGCTGCGGCTGCGAGCGGCGCAAGCGCCGGTGGAGCGAAGCGGTAGGCGGTGACCGCGAGCAGCGCCGCGGCTACGAATGCGAGTGCTTCGATCGCCGCGGGCAGCACGACGACCGCCGAAGCAAAATTGCCGAGATAGGCGCCGACGGTCGTGCCGAACCACGAGAACGAGATTGCGAAAAAAACGAAGCCGGCGAGAAAGCCGAGCGCGGAGGCGGCGCGATAGGAGGCGTGGCTCTGCCAGAGCCAGAAAATCGCAGCCGCACCAAACGGCGCAAGCCATGTTGCGCCGACCTTCGGAAAGGCGAGCGCGAGCGCTGCACCCGCAATACCAGCGACGCATAGGTCGCGCCACCGCTCTGCTGAGAGAAGTATGATCCGTCGTTCGAGTTTTTTGCTGGCAGGAACAGCGTTCATGGTCTCATCATGTGGGCGGCAAGTAACGCCGAACCGCAGTTCGAGCGGCGGAGGCTCGGGCATTCCCTCGGGATACTTGCAAGTAAAATTTCGCGTGACGACAGGTTTCGACTTCGTGAACTATCGCTACGCGATGATCTTTAATACGTCCGGCGACGGAAAAACCCCGTATCCCAACGGCAGCACAACGAACTTTCAAGGCTACTCCTTCGCAGTTATCGTCGGCGGGGGTGCGAGCGCGGTGACACCGCAGCTCCAGTTCCTGCAATACTACCGGCAGCCCGGCACGACGCTGCCGCCGACGCCGGAGCAGATCATCTTTACGCCGCAGCAGTTGCTGTTCATCCCCGACAGCAACGGCCTCAACACCGAGTTCACCGTACAGTTCCAGCGCTTGCTTGCCGGCGGCTACTCCGGTGCCAACCCGAGCGCACCGCCGAGTGCGAGCCCGAGCCCGAGCGCATCGCCGAGCGCGAGCCCGAGCGCATCGCCGAGTGCGAGCCCGAGTGCATCGCCGAGTGCATCGCCGAGTGCGAGCCCAAGCCCGGGTCCCCTCAGTTCAACCTGGCTCTTCAATTTCTTCACGACCGATCCGTCGCTGAATCCTCTCGACTCGTTGGGGTTGGGCGGCGCGCAAGATATTTCGTTTTCTTCGCCGCCCCTCGACACAACGGTCGCTTTCGATGTTACGGTCACCGTGCCGGCCGGCGCAACGCAGGCAAGCAATCCGCTCGCACAGATCTACGGCGGCGAACTCACCAACTCACCGTAGTCGGCTCGGTGCCTCTCGATGCAGATGCTTCATCGAGCAACTAAAGCGCGTTGAAACTCGTCGGTAGGATCGGCCCACTCTGTCCGATACCGAAACTTGCAGCTTGACTCGGGAATGCGAGTAGATCGATCGAGATATTGACCGAGCGAGACGGCTCTAGATATTGTACGCGCAGTTCGTAACAATTACCGATGATATGGCTGTAGTAGATACTTTTATCTTCGATCCTGGCATGATTTTTCCAATCGAGTACGCCGCTGAATTGCAAGCTCGAATCACGGCCAAACGGGGTTGAAAACTGTACCTGCGTCGGCGTGAATCCCTGTCCGCCCCCGGGGATGAAAGACCCACCGAGTTGCACGTAGGAGCGCGCCGAAGGTTGCGAGATGAGTTGATAACTCACCGGTTGTGCAGATGCGTTAAAGAACGATGAAAAACCGAGCTGCAACGTATAGGCATTGCCGTTGAAGATACGGAGGACATCTTGAGCGCCCTTGCTATTGATCGGTGAAAATTGGTCGAGAAATTGAAACGGAACGCTGCCGGGGCCATTGAAATTCGACTCGTTATAGGTAAGTGCATTAACGATATGTTTGCCGATGGGTGAAGTGAGGCTCAGGTTTTGTTGAATCTGCGCTTTGAGATCGCCCGTGCCGTACGCATACTGTTGCACGTTGACGGTTGCCTGAAAAGTACTCCCAAAGATATTGTAGAGCGCCGGGCCGGCGGCGAACGACATATCTGCGCGCTGTGTGGCGAATTGATTCGTCGGCTCCGAATACTCGCCGACTATAAATTGGGCAGAAAGGGGCACTAAAAAATGCGGGAAAAACCGACTCGGCCGAATTTGAATCTCCGGTAATTTGTAATCGCCGTAGGGTTGTTGCGTATACGAACGATCGAAAGTGATCGTCGAGTTATATGATGGTTCGTTGACCGTCGTGATGTTTTTAACTTCTCCGGTAACGTTGCTGGAACTTGAACCGGAAAATGAGGATTGCGTCGACGACTGCGTGTAGTTGAATATGTTGCTAATCCGCGAATTGATTTGTCGTGAGTCGGTGAATAAAATACTATTGGAAGATGATTGTGAACCAACGGCCGATCGAGAAAACGCGTAGGTTTGTTGCGCGCGCAATCCTTGATGAGCGACGCCGATCTGCATCGATGTACTCGGAGGGGCGTTTACCAGTGGTCCAAACGCGCTAAGATAACTGTAACCGAAGTTCGCTTTCAAAGTCTTCGAGAAATTTTCGTTTTCCTGTGCTTGCAAATTGTACGTCGAAGTCTGCGAACGGCGATCCCGAATTTCGTAGAAGGCGACCGTCCCATTGCGCCGACCGTTCCTTTTCGCAAAAGTCGCGTTGTACCCTAAACCTAAGCCGACTTTTGTGTAGTAGTTGAGCGTATAGTAGCCATAGTAATACTGGTTCTTTCCGAAACCGAGCTGCGTTTTTATCCATGCGCCTTCATATTGATCGTACCCGACCTGCGGGAAATAGCTCGGACGTTGCGTCTCGTTGACGACTTGACGCAACGGAATGACGATGCGCGGAAGGAAGAAAACGGCGGCGGCACCGAGCCAGAGAATCGCATCGGTAATGACGAGTTTACTTCCGGGATAATAGGTGATCGTCTTGCCGGTGATATGGTAACCTGCGCGCGGATTATCGCAGGTCGTCACGAAGGCTTTCGTCCCGTGTCCGATGCCTTTGGAATCGGTGTGAAGATCGGGGGCCCGGAAATACAAGAGACCGTGCTGGACGCCTTCAGAGCTCTCGCCGTTACCGCCGATCAGCCTTGCCGTCTGGTCGATCGTATCGAAGATGATTTTTTTCGCATTGAGAATCGAGTCGTGGGCATGGTTGATGATATAGGGCTTCCCGGTGACGGTGATCGTGCGGATACCGTCATAATGGGCATGCTCGCCGACGAGTTCGTCCTCACCGAAGAAAATATGGACGTTCCCGGTTGCGTCGCCGGGGTTTCCGAGGTTCGTATTGCCGCTCACTTTGTTGGCAAGAATCGCGATTTGATTCGGGGCGAGGGTCGGCGCGCCGGTAGGAACCGGTTCGGGTGTTGGTAGCGCGTGACCGGCGCGAGGAATCGGCGGTGGTGTCGCACCGCCGCGAAAAAGATAGACCGGAGCGCCGAGGGACGAGGGGTTGGGTGTCGGCGTTGGTACCGGAGGCGGCGTCGGGATGGTCGAGGGTAATTGATAGAGCCCCGGCTTCGGGCTCGCCGCCGGCGAAGCGCTCGGTGCGGGCGATATTGCGGCTTGGGCAACCAAGTTGCGTGGGGGAGCCTCGTGTTCGGCAACGATGTGCGCGCAGCTTTGAGCGTTGAGCAACCGCAGCGCACGCGTTTCGTCAATGCGCCCGATATCGGCGGCGCGCGCCGGCACGAGGCTTGCCGCATACGCGATGATCCATGCGACCGTCGTGACGGTGCGAAGCGAGCTTTTTCGCATCGCGTCTACCGATCTTCCAAAAAGAAGAGTACGAGGCCGACCCCGCCCATGATGATATTTGGAATCCACGCCGCCAGCGTCGGATTCATCGCGTCGTTGCGCCCGAACGCAGCAGCCGCCGACATCAACAAGAAGTAGATGAAGAACGAAAAGATTGCCATCGCAATTCCAAGCGTGCGCCCGCGTTTCCCATACCGAATCGCCAGCGGTACCGCCAGCACCATACCGATAACACAGGCAAACGGCCAGGCAAGTTTGTTCGCGAGGCTTATTTCCAGCGAACCGAGCGTGCTTCCGCCGATCCCCTGCGATTTGAGCGCGTTAATTTGCGTGCTGAGGGCTTTGCTGTTCATCGTCCAGGAGTCGCTATTGATATTCGAAAGAAACTGCGCCGCCGTTTCACCTAACGGTAAACCGATCTCGATTCTCTTCACGTGTTGTTGGCTCGTCACATCTCCCTTGAGGTTGTAGCGAGTGTCGATGACGTTGTGGAGGATCAGGAGCGAGCCGTCAACCGTCGCGGTGGTTGCTTGCAGCGTTTCGTTCCACGGCCCGAAGTGCGCCGGTTTAAATATTTGCACGTCGAGCATGGTTTTGTTATCCGGAGCGACTTGTGTGACGTAGAAAACATTCCCGGTATCGGGATCTTTGCGGAAAAACTGCGGTTCAACCGGCAGCGAATTCGTGTGGTAGATGATTTGATAGAACGTCCGCGTTGAAAGATCCACGGCTTTGGGCGACACGTATTCGTTGGTGAGATAGGCAACGGCGAACATCGCGATCCCGAAGAGCATCGGCGTCATTGCTATGCGCGCAAGCGAAATTCCCGAAGTCCGCATCGCGACGACCTCGTTATCACCCATCAAGCGACCCATCGCCAGCAAGCCGGCGAAGAGCGTTGCGAATGGGAACGCCATCGGGACCGCTTGCGGAATGCGGAAAACCACGAAGCGAAGAACCAAAAAAAACGGGGCATGTTCGTTGATGATGTAGTCTGCGGCGAGGAAGAAGATGTTGAGCGCCCAGAAAATGAGATATGCAGAAAGTGCAAACGCAAATGGCCCCAAAATTTCGCGCAGCACGTAGCCATCGAGAATGGGGAGTCGCGGAAACGCCAGATGTCGAGGCAGCGGGCGTTGTGCGGTTAGCGAAGCCATCGCGCGCCCAGCCGAATACGAAAGCTAATTGTTGCGATACGCTGCGAGGACGCGCGCGACGTACTCTTGCGTTTCGGCGTAGGGCGGAATACCGTGATAGCGATCGACGGCGCCTGGGCCGGCGTTATACGCCGCAAGGGCGAGTTCGGTGTCGCCGCGATATCGCGCGAGCATCGCGTGCAAATAATGAGCGCCGCACGAAACATTCTGTTGCGGGTCGAACGCATCGGTGATGCCGCAATCTTCGGCGGTCGCAGGCATGAGTTGCATGAGCCCCTCGGCCCCCACCCGACTGATCGCGCCGGGGTCGCCGGCGGATTCGGTGAGGATGACCGCCCGCACGAGCCGCGCCGAGATGCCCTCGCGGGAGGCTGCCGCGATTGCGAGTTGGTCGATCCGCGACGGCGGTAACGACTGCGGTGCATACGGCAAGTAGCCTCCCCCACCGCACCCGGCGAGGAAGACGACCGCGAGCGTCGCCCGGAGCCAAAATTGCATCGTGAAGGGGTTCGCCGGGTTGGGTCCGCCGCCTTCCCCTGCCGCCCCGGGCGAC
>JAJXVC010000094.1 GCA_021782295.1 bacterium
CTCGATTGCAGCGAACTTTACAGCGAGCGCTTGCGCGCCCATCTGCGCGCCGCTGCAGGCTCAATGCCGCTGCACGAGGGCGTCTATGCCGGATTGCTCGGCCCAACCTACGAGACCCCGGCAGAGGCGCGGTGGCTCCGAACGATCGGCGCCGATGCTGTCGGCATGTCGACGGTGCTTGAAGCGATCGTCGCAAAATATCGCGGACTCAGTACGGTCGGCGTCAGCGTCATCACCAATCACGCCGGCGCTCCGACGTCCGGACACGAAGCGGTGAACGCGGCAGCAGCCAAAGCCGGCGACCGACTCGCCGATCTCATCGACGGTTTCTTGATGCACGTCTAACACGGCGTTTCGCGAGCGGCGTTATCGCGCAAGCCGATAACTGCCGCTTGCGTCGATCGAGAGGCGTGTGCCCTCGATTGCAACGCTGCGGGTAACGTGATCCCAGAACGTCAGCACCTTTAACGCGATCGGACGCAGGCGCGCGATATACTCGCGCGCCCGTCGCGAGAGCGTGAGCGTGTCGCGCGTCCATTCCGGACGATCCGGCGAGAACGGCGGCGCCTCGAGTTCGATCTCGGCAACATGCGGAGCGATCGCCGCAAGCGGATCGATATACGTGCGTTCGGAGCTGCGTTCCAGCCCCTCGCGTTCAATGCGCCGCACGAACGTAGGGCTGCGCGCGAAGTTGCTGCAGCGCACTGATGTGGAGTTGCGAAACGCGCTGACGCGTGACCCCCAACGTGGAACCAACTGCAGCGAGCGATTGCCCGTGCAGGTAGTGATCGACGACGACCGTGCGTTTGCGCTCCGGTAGACGCGATAGCCCGGCACCAATCGCCGCGTCGCGTTCGTTGCGCAGCACCGCAAGCAACGGATCGCCGCTCCAATCGAGCGGCACGCGCACGTGCGTGGGCAGCGGCGAATCGAGCGAGAGCGGGTTGCGTTCGGCGACCTCGGCGGCGCTCGCGCGATACTGCGGGAAGCGTTCTTCGAGAACGCGTTCGCTCGGCATCGCACCTTCGCGCGCGGCGATCGCGAAACGCTCGCGCTCGACGGCACGCAGGACGCGGCGCGCGCGCTCGCCGACCGGGTCGCGGCGGCGCAACGCGTTGATCATCGATCCGAAGACGATCTTTGCGGCAAAGCCTTCCAGCGGAATCCCGAGCGAGCGATCGTAACGGTCGACCGCGCGAACGATGGCGAGATATCCTTCGCCGAGTAACTCCTCGTATTCGGCCTGCCGGATGACCCGTTTGACGCGCCGTGCAAGCCGGCGCACCAACGGGACCAACGAAAGAATCGTTGCGTCGCGTTTGGTCATCGCGGCGCTCCCATCTGCCGCGCGACTTCCTGCGCGAACGGCTGCAGAATCTCCGTTCCCAACCCGCCTAGCGCATGCTCCAGCGGCGCAAGCGCGGTTTCGAGCAGCACGCTCTCCAACGTCGCGAGTACCGGCGCTTCGATTGCGTTAGCCACGATTGAGATTGTCCGCGATACGCAGCATTTCATCGGCAGCCTGTACGCCTTTCGCATTCGCCTCATACGCTCGCTGCGCACCGAGAATCGCCATCATCTCCTCGACGACCGAAACATTCGACGCCTCGAGCATGCCGAAGCGAATCTGCGGCTTCCCGATCGTCGCGGCATCGATCGTGCGCGCCGCCCCCGATTCGGGGCTTGCCGCGAGGAGCGTGCCGGCGATTTGGTGCAGGCGCTCGGGCGCGGGAAAAACCGCGAGCCGAATCCGACCGAGTTCGCGCACGCCGTGCGTCGTCTGCGCGCTCACGCGCCCGTCGCGCGCAACGCGCACGTTGACGGCATCGCGGGGAATGCGCACACCTTCGAGTCGCCAACCGCGCCGGTCACGCAGCGATCCATCGGCAGCGCGTTCGAAGGAGCCGTCGCGCGTGTAGGCGTGTCGACCGCGATCGTCGGAAACGATGAAGAAACCAGGGCCGGAGATCGCGCAATCGAACGGGCCTCCGGTTTTCAGCAGCTTCCCCTGCCCGAAGACGAGACGGCGCCCCAACGACGCGACCCCGATCGTTCCGCCATCGCTTGCGGCGAGTGCGGTAAAACGCATACTCGAACGCTTGAAGCCGGTCACGTCGGCGTTGGCAAGATTCGCTGCGATCGTATCGAGATTTTTTTGCTGCGCGGTCATGCCCGTTGCAGCGGCATAGAGTGCTCGATCCACGTTGGTGCCTTTCTTACTGCAGTTGCGCGACCTCATCGGTCGCCTTTTTTCGCGTTGCTTCAATCCGGGCGATCACGCGTTGCGCGCCCTCGAACGAACGTTGCGCTGCCAACACATCGACCATCTCGGAGATTGCATCGACGTTCGCGGCCATCGCGAAGCCGACGTCGAGCGTCGCGCTCGCACCGATTCCGAGGCGGCCGCAGATGCGCTCCCCAATGCGCAGCGTACCGTCGCTATAGAAGCGCGCTCCCGGAGGGACGCGCAGCGGATGTTGCGACGCGTCGAGCAGCACGCGGCCATGCGGATCGCGCAACGTGCCGAAGCGATCGCGGGCCAAGCGCGCGTTTCCGACACGAACGATCGCGCCGTGCGCGTCGCGAACCCGAAGCGTTCCGCCGCGAACGGCAAGGTCGAAGGGGCGCCCGGTTGGGCGCAGCGCACCGGCGCGCGTGTCGGCGACCGCGCTGATATGCACGCCGTTGCGATCGATGCTCCCGCGCGCCCGAAGTCGCGCAAAGCCATCGCTCGATGCGTTTGCGAGATTACCGGTCGCGATCTCAAGCCGTCGTTGCGCGGCGTGCATCGCCTGCGCTGCCCATTGGATTCCCGTCATGCGAGAAACCTACGCTGCAAAGGTTACGCGCGCGTGAGGAATTGTTTACCGAAATACGAACGCGCCCCAAGCCGGCAACGGCCGGCAAGGGGCTTCGATTCGAGCCATCCTTCTTTAGCGGTAAATCGCCGTAAAAAGAGCGCTTCCGGCCGGGGTCGCCGACGGAGAGGGACTCGGGAAAGCTTGGCAAGCGCCGGCTTCATGCTCCGTTCAGCAACGGCGACCGCTTTGGCACCGAAATTCACGATCAGCGCGCTTCCCAGCCGCGCGTGCGCTTCTGCTAATCTGCGGATCGTGCCATTGCAGCCAACGAGCGCGAGACGTAGCGAGGCGAACGAACTTCCGGTGTACTCGGACTGTTCGACATGAATGGTCGGTACGCGGTGCGACCTTCACGGTAAAACCTCGCTGTTGTAGCCGTGTGACGAAGGCGTTGCTCATGTCGTGGGATCGTGGATCGGCGATTCCCGGCTGGCCGAACGGAAGCACCAAATACGCGTGCGCGCCCGCCGTAGGCGCGACATTCGCGACCGGTGTTGACGAACTCACGGGTTACGGGGTCGCAGTCGTTATGCCGTCAGCCACGATCTCACGTACGGCCCGTTTTGCTGCAGCACGGAACGCCGAATCGTTCCTCCGTGAACGTAGATAGTTGCAGTTGAAAGTAGCGCTGTTCGTCCAAAGGAGCGGGGTCTACAGAAGATCTTGGCCAATAGTCGGCGGCATCTACTACAATTCGGTCGGCTTAGATTTTTAGCGCACGACCACCGATGGGAGAGTGAAATGCATCGTAGATTTACAGTAGCCTGGATTGCGACGGCAGTGACGTGCGCGGCATCCGCCACGTATACCTCGGCGCAATCTACTACCGCAATGCCGACGCCCGTGCGCGCCAGAATGCCCTGGAGTATATCGACCAGCCTTACGCCCAATGCTCACGGACAGCTCGTCTCACCATTTCGCACCCTGTCGTCGCATATCGTGAAACTTGGCGGACCGATCGTGCATGGGATTCCCGCAAATAGTCTACCGACACCGGTTGCCGTGCTCTCATGCGATGCCGCGTACGAGGGGAAGACGGAGGCGACGTACTTCCAGACGATTCGCGTAACCGTCATGAATGAGACGCCGTACTATTTGCGCTATACGCGCATCGCTTTTGAAATCGATCGAGACGGATCATATGAAGACGCGATCCTTTTCGACCTAAAACCCTACGAAATGCGGTCGTTTATTGGTTCGGAGGGAGGGTACGCAGCGGGAGGACGTCCCCAAGACCACCCTCACTGGATGCTGTGCGGCGCGGGCCCGGCGGTATTGGCGAACGGAAAAGTTCTCCGGTTCGAACCGTCGTTCTTTAGCGAGAAATAGATACGCCTTTGGCCGCACGTCGCGCGGTTTAGAGCCGCGCGAGGATTGCGTCGGCGAACGCCGTCGTGCTCGACGACGGCTCGCCGAGATCGACGGTGCGCGCTCCGGAGGCGAAGGTCGCTTCGACCGCGCTTTCGATGCGTTGCGCGCCCGCTTCGTCGCCGAGGCTCGTGCGCAGCAGCATCGCCGCCGAGAGAATCGCCGCAGTCGGGTTCGCGATGCCTTTCCCGGCGATATCGGGTGCACTGCCGCTGATCGGTTCGTAGAGCCCGAAACGTCCGCGCTCGTGCGTGCGCGTTCCGAGGCTCGCGCTCGGAAGCGTGCCGATCGAGCCGGCGAGCATCGCCGCTTCGTCGGAGAGAATATCGCCGAACATATTCTCCATCACCATCACGTCGAATGCGCGCGGATTGCGGACGAGCTGCATCGCTGCCGTATCGACGAGTAGATGATCGAGCCGCACGTCGGGATACTCGGTGGCGATACGCGTGACGACGCGCCGCCACAAGCGCGAGGTTTCAAGGATATTCTGCTTGTCGACCGAGGTGACGTGCGAACGGCGCGTACGCGCGAGATCGAAGGCAACGCGCGCGATCCGTTCGATCTCCGGCGCGCGATAGACCATCGTATCGACCGCGCCCTCGATGCCGTCGACGACGCGCTGCTCCTTCGGTTGGCCGTAGTAGATGCCGCCGGTAAGCTCGCGAACGATCGTGCAGTCGAGCCCCGCCACGATATCGGGCTTCAGCGTCGAAGCGAATTCAAGCCCGGAGAAAACGCGCACCGGGCGCACGTTGGCGAAGAGTTCGAAGTCGCGCCGGAGCAAAAAGAGCGCGTACTCGGGGCGCGCGTCGAGCGCCTTTCCGTCGTACTCGGGCAGCCCGACACTGCCGAAAAGGATCGCGTCGGCGCGCTCGCAGAGTTCGCGCGTCGCATCGGGAAGCGCGGGAAGCCCTTGCCGCAGCGCGCTGCCGCCGACCGGCGCTTCGACGCAATCGATATCGGGGCGAACCGCCGCAAGCACGCGAACCGCTTCGCGCACGACCTCGGGCCCGATGCCGTCACCGGGCAACACTGCTACTCTCGGTTTCAAGTTCTAATACACCGTGATGCGCGTGGTATCGTCGCTCCGCGGCTGCGGAACTTCTTCGACGATCGCCGTGACGCTCTCGGCGACGATGGTGGGGCTGCTGCCGTTATTCGGCGTCCGCTCGAGCAGCGCCAGATGCGTCGTGAGGAGGCTACGGAGTTCGCTCTTCACTTTTTCGGCATGTTCGCGCGCGCGTTGCTCTTCGCGGCGAACCTCGGAGATCGCATCGTTGAAGCCGGCGACTTCACGCTCCGCCGCTACGCGCGCTTGCGCCCGAATCAGGTCGGCCTCTTTGTGCGCCGAGGCCTTCACTTCATCGGCGGTGCGCTGCGCGAGCACCAACGTGTTCTGCAACGATTCTTCCATCGCTTTGAAATGCGAGATGCGCTCTTTGAGATCGGCGATCTCCGTCTGCAAAGCGACCCGCTCCTGCGCATAGTCCTCGAGCGTTTCGATGATCTCGTCGAGAAAACGATCGACATCGGTGCGGTCGTATCCCTGAAGCGCGCGCTTGAATTCCTTGTGTTGGATATCGATCGGCGTGATTTTTTCCATGCTTATCCCCTATTCACCATAAAATCGAGTCCACTATCGGCGCCCATCGATTCGCGCAACCCGGCGGCATTGACGGTGATCCCGGCGGGAACGATGAGATACATCGCCTCGGCGAGTTTTTGCATCTTGCCGTCGATCGTATACGCGACACCGGAAGTAAAATCGACGACGCGCTGTAAGAGCGCGCGGTCGGCGTTCTGCAAATTCACGATGACGACTTGGCGCGAACGCAACGCGTCGGCGATCTCGACGACATCCTGGTACGAGCGCGGCGAATAGACGCTGACCTCGGTACCGTTGCGCCGCTGCGCCTGGGCCCCGTGCGCGATCGGCACGACGCGCGAATGCGCCGGCTCCTCGTCGAAATACTCTTCTTCCTCTTCGCGTACGGAGAAGAACGAACCGATTTTTTGAAAGACGCTCACCTCGTCACCTCCTTCGTCAGCTCGGTCGTGCGCCGAAGAGCGCGCTTCCGATACGCAGCATCGTCGAGCCCGCGCGAACCGCTTCCCGCCAATCGCCCGACATGCCGATCGAGAGTGTTGTTCCACCAACGAGCGCGAACGTCTTTGCGGCCTGCTCGAAAGCGGCCGAAATGGCAGCGCGGTCGGTGGTGATGGGGCCGACCGCCATCACCCCGTCGAGGCGAAGGTGCGCTTGGGCGCGGATGCGGTCGGCGAGCCGCGGCGCCTCGTCAGGAAGGCAACCAAAGCGCTCGCTCGGCGAGATATTGAGCTGCAGCAGCACCGGGAGGGTACGCCCCGCCCGCTCCGCACCGCGCCCGAGGGCGATCGCCGCCTCCTCGCGGTCGACCGACTGCACGCAATCGACGAGCGCCGCGATCTTCGCCGCCTTATTGCTCTGCAGGTGGCCGATGAAGTGCAACTGGGGTGCGAGCCCCTCGTCGCGCAGCGGGGTGAATTTCTCGGCGGCCTCCTGCAGATAGTTCTCTCCGAAAAGCCGCAGCCCGGCGGCGTATGCCTCGCGAATCGCCGCGATCGGCTGCTTCTTGCTGACCGCGAGGATCGCGAGGCTCTCCGGCGCGCGGCCGCACGCGGCGAGTTCGCGCTCGATCTCGGCGCGCATTGCCGCGAAGCGTTCAGCCAACACGCGTTGGAAGGCTCTCCTCGGTACGTCCGCCGCGCTTCACCGACCACCAGATCCCCGCCGCGCCGATGAAGATCATCGGCACCGCGAGCAACTGCCCACCGGTGAGGCCCAGGAAAAGAATCCCCGGCGAGCGCCAGATCTCGGCAACGCTCCGCACGATGCCGTAGAGCATGAACCAGGTCCAACCGACGACGCCGTCGGCGGGCTTGCGCCGGTACAGCAGCAGCAAGATCGGCAGCGTTGCGAGGTCGAGAATTCCTTCGTAAATCTGCGACGGGTGACGATACTGATTGCCCCACAGCAGCGTGTCGCCGGGAATCATGCACCACGGATGGTCGGGGCGGCAGATCCGTCCCCACAACTCGTCGTTGATGAAGTTCACCATGCGCGTAATCGTGATGCCGATCGGCAGCATCATCACCACTTCGTCGCCGAGGACGAGGAACTTCAGGTGCGGATGCTTGCGCAAGAACAAGAA
>JAJXVC010000095.1 GCA_021782295.1 bacterium
GTACATGCAGCTCGAAGGAATGGAGGCCGTCAGCGATAATCAGAGACCCAGGTTGTCAGCGGTCATTACCGGCTGATGCCGACCTCGCCGAGTCGCGGCTCGTACACCACTCCGCGGGACACAATCCCTTCGGTCTATGGAGGCAAGTATGCACTCCCCGAACAATTGAACAGTAAAGATCGCTTAGAAAGATAAGGGCCAGCGCCGCCTCAAGGTCGGCGTTACCGCGAATTTGGGCCAGGTCTTGAATCCGGAGCCGAGGAGGTTTGTGGATTCCCAGCCTATTACCCTGATCCGATTCGGGGACCGGTCCGAACTGCGGAAAATCGGCACGTTGGGTTGGATCCTACCGATCGCGCACAGTCGTTCTGCGTTTTGTTCGCAAACATTGAGTGCGGTTGAAATTAGTTATGATCGGTCCGACGAAATCGTGCAGCCCGGCCGGGGTGACTCCAGGGCTTCGAAGTACGATCGACGTTATATACTTGACGCCTTAGAATGTTTGCGGTATCATCTACCTATGGACACTCCAGAAACCCTCGTCGAGGCAATCCTCTACTTCTCAGACCCCCAACGCGCCCACGACTTCGTGAAGCGCCTCCGTTGGCCCAATGGCGTTGCGTGCCCGCGGATGGGGTGCGGATCGGCTAACGTGCGCGAGATTCGTGGCAAGCGCCCCCGCTGGTTCTGCCGCGATTGCAAACGTGAGTTTACGGCGAAGGTCAACTCGATCTTCGAAGATAGCCCGCTTGGGTTTGATAAATGGCTTCCGGCCATGTGGCTGCTTTCGGCTGCCAGGAACGGCATCTCGTCCTGCGAGGCCGCCCGCGCCCTGCACGTCACGCAAAAAACCGCCTGGTTCATGCTGCATCGCATCCGCCTGGCTATGCAAGACGGGAACTTCGAAAAGCTCGCAGGCGTGGTCGAAGTCGACGAAACCTACGTTGGCCCGAAGGCGCGCTCGATTAACCGCTATGGCGATACCTCAAAAAAAGCCACAGGCCCGGCTTACCGTAAGACCATCGTCATGGGCTTGCGCGAGCGTCGTGGTAAGACGCGGGCCTTCGTCGTCAAAGACACCACGAAGGGGACGCTTCTACCGAAGGTGGTCGAGTCTGTGGCTCCGGGCTCGACGGTTTATACGGACTCGTTATGCTCTTATAACGGCCTGCAACACTCCTACCGCCACGAAGTCATTAACCACGCAGAGAAGTACGTCGAAGGACGCGTCCATACGAACAGCATCGAGAACTTCTGGAGCGTGCTGAAGCGCACGATCGGCGGAACGTACCTTTGCCCGCGACCCCAACATCTTGACCGTTACCTCGACGAGCAGATCTTCCGCTTCAACGAGCGCGAAAACGAAGACGGCCCCCGATTCATCGAGGCCGTCAAGGGAGCAGACAACAAACGACTAACGTACCGTGTTTTAACATCGAAACGTTAAAAAGGAACGGGCGGCTCCGAGAAGCTGACATCATGAATAGTCACACATGCATTGTCGAAAGTGAATACTATGAGAATGCTCGGGGTTTTCGCCAAAAAATCCCCCTCTTGCTTATATACTCGGAACACCTCGCCGGCTTCTTGCCGCGCGCGTCCACTCTCGGGGGCGGCACGCGCCAATAGCCACTCCAAGCCTCTCCAGGCTTCATCGAGGCGCGGCCATTTCGCTAACGCCTCGTTGTATTTGTTCGAAACAACCGCTTCCTGTGCAACGCTGCGAAAGCCCTGCCATTGTTGCGACACCGAGGCTGCCTAAGCGGCCGTCTTTGACACGACGCGTTCTACAACTGCGTCGGCCCAGAGAAGGTCTTCTTGGGTGATTTCACCAGGATAGGCGGCTAAAACTGCCTCCATTGGAATCACTTCACCCATGAGGGCTGCGTCCCAAATTTGATTGTGCGACACGCCACTGATTGAAGTAGCGGTATGATTTTCGCAAACTTCGTGAATAATCAGGTCTAAGAGGTCTCTTTCCTGATTTGAAAAAACATCGGGATCGGGGGCTTGGCGCGCTATGAATTGGCGTGGCTGATATTGAACTTTTGGCTCGATTACAACTATTTTCCCTTGCGCCTCAAGGGATTCGAGCGCAGACTGAATGTTTCGCGGCACAGGGCCAAACTGTCGTTTGAGGTACGTTTCTCCTGAAAGAGAAACGCCGTTCATTCGAAACGACAGCGTGTCGACAAACCACGCAATCTTATTAAGCTTCGTTGCTCCCAACGCCGCTGGGTCGCCACATGAACCGCATATGTAGTGGATCATATCGATGAATCGTTGCGTTTCCGCCATTTTTTAGGCCCTCCTTTCCGTCGGGTCGCTGTAGATAGATGGTTCTATTAAGAACCCGGGTATTCCCTGAATGGACACAGCACGGCACCCCAAATAGGCGCCTTGGCGCTTTCATTGTGGCTTGGGCTGTGATTTTGCTCGTTTCCTGCGCCGCAAAACGTCCGTATGGATCGCCGTCTTTGGAACCGCAAATATGGCCGCCACGAACCGCTCGAATGGCGTACGCCCTGCGTTCGCCTTTTCTGCTTGGGAGTCCATGCCCGAATTATACCACCTCATGCTAAGGGGTAACATTAAATCTTGCAGTTGTGCTGCAAGATCTGCGGGCCCAGGGACATCCTTACTCGTCCGCCTCTTGAATCGCTTCGGCCAGAGCGTCCTTGGGGTGCCGCAGGCCGTAGCGCAATAAATTGTGGCACCATAACTCTACAAGAACCACTTAAGGCGTCAAGTATATAATATCGATTAGGAAGGGTTCTCTTTGAACAGCTCAGCAGCAGCCTGAGGTAGAAGAGACGGAGGTACCTTCTTCGGCTGATATTCCTTCGGTATAAATCCCCGAGTTTGAAGCAGCGTACTGAGTATCGCGTGCATGGACTCGGCGGGCGTTGCGCTTACCTCTCTCGGCCATACTGTGTTAAGTTCGGCGATGGGGTCGGGCAGGCTCTTGTTTCGCTCATACAAGTCATCTGCCAACGTGCACAGGAGCAGAAGCTGATCCGTGAACGCGCCATCCTCCGGATCAAGCGCCGCCAATTCGTTCGCCTTTTCAATTAGCGTGGATCCTGCTGCTTCGAAATCATGATATTTCTTGGCTAGGTGGGGAGGGAGATGTTCAACCGCTGTCTCGCGCAGCACACGCGTCAATTGAATCGGAGATTTAATCCCGCCCGCGGCAACTGGGACTGCAAGTATCTCGTCTCCGTCTCTGACTGCGACGAGCATTATGCCATCGACAGGCTCACGGTTTCCCAACCACCATTCGAGGCCTGCCATGATTGCAAAGACGATCAGCACTCCGCCGATTTCTTTCAGCTCGGGAATCAGGCTTGATTGCCCGGTGCCTTTTGCATGTGCTCCAGCTTTTGCCAGGGCTTCTTTTGCAGCACGAATCATCCGCCGGCGAAGCTCGTCAACGCCGCCGTCATCCGTGATCACCTGGAGCAGTTCGAGTGCGTTCACCCGTGTCGGATCGGCAATGCCTACGGAAGTCAGTACCCCAATCGACATTCTCGCCCGGGGATCTTGATTGCGATTAGCTTCCGCTCGCACGCGCCACTCGTCGCCATGTACGTAGGCATTCCTTGATGCCCACAAGACACGCGAAAATGGTTGGTCCTTTATCGTTTGCCCCTGCGGCTCTTGCCGCAACAAGGGTAACGCATCAATGTAGCGCTCAAAGATCGTCTGTGCGATCTGTAGAACGGCGCCGGCGCAATTGTGCTGAACGATGCGCCCGATGTCACTTCGGATCGAGTTTGCTGCGACGTAAAACAGCAGTGGGACATGGTCCTCGACGGACCGCATCCGATCGTCATCGGGGACCTTGACCTCTATCTCGTGGGGGGAGGCGGCTGTTGCTTGATCGAGGAGTGCGCGCATCGCTGGAAGCGCCTTATTCAGGCGCCAAAGGAAATAGGCGTACTCAGCGGTGGGTCCGCCGCCGAGTACGTTCGCAAGGGTCTCGCTGAGGGCGGTGGCTGCCTGGACCCCCGATGCCTTCACTTCCATGTTGCCCAGACTTCGCTTCAGCGGCGCTCACTTCCGAACATGACCACGTCCAGAGCCACTTCTGATTAATCTCACCCTCATGCGACTAATCGCAGCCACTGCCGAGGGCCGTCCAGTCCAGATTGCTTCTGTGATTCCAGTCCTATTCTGTAGAGTCCAACTCACTTCTGTAATTCACACCTCCCCTCCCCTCCGCTGCGACTCTTGCCTCACCCACCCGCAGCGGGTATAGTGGAGCCCAGTGGTGTAAAGTGGTGCCAAGGGGAGCAACAGTGCAGGGCGAGTTTCCGCGATTTACGGGGTCGGCCGAGCATACCCTCGACGAGAAGGGTCGCCTTGTCGTGCCCTCTCGCTTCCGCGAGCGCCTCGGGGCGGGCTTCGTCATCACGATCGCCCAGCCTGAACCCTGCCTCGCCCTCTACCCCGCCCCGACCTGGGGCGCATTCTGCGCGCGCCTCGAGGCCGCGCCGCTGAAGGACGAACGCTTCCGGCGCCTCGTCCGCCACCTCTTCGCCAATACCGAAGAGGTCGCGTGCGATGCCCAGGGGCGCCTGCTCATCCCCGCCGCCCTCCGCTCCTACGCCGGCATCGCGCGCGAAGCGACCAGCGTCGGCACCCTCACCCGCGTCGAGATTTGGGCGAAGGAACGCTTCGCCGCGCACGCCGCCCCCGAGGGCGAGGTCGCCGATTTCATGGCCGAGCTCGGGCTCTACTAATGGAGCGCCATTATGCACGTCAGCGTCCTGCTCGCCGAATCGCTCGCCTACCTCAACATTCAGCCGAGCGGCATCTACGTCGATGCGACCTTCGGAGCGGGCGGGCACGCGGCGGCGATTCTTGCTGCACTGAGTACGGGCACGCTGGTCGCCTTCGATGCCGACCCGGCTGCGCGGGAGCGCGCCGAAGCGCTGCACGATCCGCGCCTGCAATTCGTTCACGCGAACTTTCGCGAGCTCGATGCGCAACTCGATGCGCTGGGCGTAACGGAGATCGACGGCATCCTCTTCGATTTGGGGGTCTCTTCGATGCAACTCGATGAACGCGAACGCGGCTTCTCTTTCTCGCAATCCGCCCCGCTCGATATGCGCATGAATCCCTATTCCGGGCGCAGCGCGTATGACGTGTTGGCGCACGCCGAGGAGAGCGAGCTCGCCGATATCTTCTACCAATACGGTGAAATTCGCGAATCGCGGCGGCTCGCGCGCGCGATCGTCGCCCGTCGCGAAGCGGGCAAACTCCCCACCACCACCACCGATTTTGCAGCCTTCATCTCCGGGCTCATGCAACGCAGCGGCCGGCGCGAACGCACTCACCCCGCTACGCGCGCGTTCCAAGCGCTCCGCATCGCCGTCAACGACGAACTCGGTTCGCTCCACGACGGGCTCGCGGCAGCGATCGCGCGTCTGCGTGCCGGTGGTCGCATCGCTGCAATTTCGTTCCATTCGCTCGAAGACCGGATCGTGAAACAGACGCTGCGCGGCGACGACCGCCTTACTATTCTTACGAAAAAGCCTGTCGTTGCCGGCGAAGAGGAGACCCGCGAAAACCCGCGCGCGCGGAGCGCAAAACTACGAGCTGCAGAAAAGAAGGCCGGCTGATGGTACAGATGCAACCGCGTCGTCGCGAAGAACCGCGCATTCACAATCCACGCAGTGCGCGCAATGCAGCGCAGCGACGGGTCGTGCGAAATTCGCGCGCGCGATATCGCCCCATCGTGCTCGCAGTCACCGTCCTGCTCGCGGTGCTCGTTCCCGTTACCGGCTACGTTATGCTCACCTCATCGATGACCGGGCTCACCTACGCCGTCGAAAAAGCACAAGCGCGGCAGAAACGCTTGCAAGACGAGACGCTGCGTCTTGAAGATCGCGTCGAACAGCTCTCCTCCGACGCGCGCCTCGCCCGCCTCGCCGCACAGTTACACATGCACCCCGCCTCGACCGAGATTGCGGTGCAACTCTCGCCGCCGCAAACGCAGCAGCAACGCATCGCCTTTCTCTCCGGCCTCGCACGGTGGTTCCACCCGGCGACGGCCGAGAAACGGCGATCCTGAAACGGAGTTTCGCGCGCACGGCGACCGATCGGGCGCGCTGGTTTTACATCGGCGTCCTGGGGTTCGGGCTATTCCTCGCCGGAAAACTCGTCGTCGTTCAAGCGATGCAGGGTCCCGGGCTGGCGCGCGATGCACTCGAACAGCGCTCGATTACGATCAATGTCTTCGCGCGTCGCGGTAGCCTTCTCGACCGGCACGGAGCGGTGATCGCGCGATCGCTGCCGTCGAAGAGTATTTACGCAGTTCCCCACGATATCAACGATCCCGATACCGTCGCGCGAAAACTCGGGAAAATCGTTGGGAAGCTCAGTCCCGATACCGTCGCGGCGCTCCACGATAAGAACCTCTGGTTCATCTGGATCGCGCGAAAGGTCGATCATTCGGTCGCAGCGCGCGTCGCTGCGCTGAATTTAGTCGGCGTCGCCGAGCGTCGCGAAAAGACCGGGCGACGCGTCTACGTCGACGGGCCGGAGTTCTCTTCGACGATCGGTTTCGTCGGCACCGACGAAAACGGGCTCGACGGTTTAGAGTACAGCCTGAATCCTTGGCTGCAAGGGCGCTCGGGTAAAGAGACGCTCGAGACCGACGAAATGGGGCGCCCGCTGCCGTTCGGTCATCCCATCGTGCTCAAGCGCGCACGTCCCGGATACGACGTCGAACTCACGCTCGATTCCTATCTCCAATTCGTGACCGAACGCGCGCTGGAAAAACAAGTCAAGAAGTACCACGCCAGCTCCGGTGTGGCGATCGTCATGAATCCGAAGACCGGTGCGATTCTCGCTCTTGCGAATCTCCCGCACTTCGATCCGAACCATTTTTGGCGCTATACGAACGCGCAACGGCGCGACCGCGCGGTGGAAGATGCCTACGAGCCCGGCTCCACGTTCAAACTCGTTACCGCTGCCGCTGCGATTCAATCCGGCAAAGTGACGCTCGCATCGCGCTTCCCTGCGCGCGATCAAATCACCGTCGGTGGGCACACCATTCACAACGCCGACGACGGTTTCACCGCGGGTAGTCACGGCACCGAATCGCTCGAAAACATCATCGCCTATTCGCACAACGTCGGTGCCGCGGAAGTCGGCATGAGTATCGGCCCTCGCATTTTCTACAATATGGAACGCGCCGCAGGC
>JAJXVC010000096.1 GCA_021782295.1 bacterium
AACCCACCGGTCCCACTCACCGTTCGATAGGCGATACCGAGTGTCGCATTATTGCCGAACGAGCGCGAAAAAATGAAGCGCCGAAGCCACTGACTGTTGTAGACCGGCGCACCACGCCCGGCTTGCTCTTCGTTGCCGTCGTATTCAAACGAGAGATCGTACTTGCCGACGGCCCGAGCGATCGACGATTGCCATTGTCGGACGTAAAATCCGGCGAACGGCCCCCAGGAATAGGCGACACTCTCCGGATTCGGGGTGCCGACTTTATACCCGATCTCGATATTGCGACGATTGAACCAGTCGATCGTCCCCGGAGCGACCTGCAGTTCACTCGGGCCCGCGAACCCCTGAACGGAGATGAGGTTCTTGAATTCGATCGTGAAAAATCCATTGATGTCGGCCTCGCGGAGAGTACCGTCGTAGGCGAGGTATCGATCGAGCCCGAGATTGGCGCTATACGAAAGGATCGGGCTCAGCCGCGAACCGGTGCCTTTATAGCCGAGCGAGGCGCCGAGACCGCGCGCATCGTTGGTCGCGGTGTAGCCGTCGACCGGAGCGTAGCCGGGGCTCGTGTCGCGATAAAAGCCGACCGCGGTGAAGTGTTCGTTGCGAATCCCTTCCTCGACGTTGAAATCGTACGCGCTTCCCGTCAGACTATTGCTCTCGTGAGCGATCTCAAGCGCGGTCGTCTCGCCGGAGTGCCGATTGATGCGCGAGAGACCGTACCCTGTGGTGAGATCGCGGAGGCCTGCGTGATTGGCCAACACGCCCTCGGCACTCACGGCGACGGAGCCGCTCGGCGTCGAATAGGTATACCCGGCAGCACTATCGTTAAAGCCCACGCCGGTAACATTGAGCAGGCCGATATCGCTTCGCCCCGCCGTGCCCTCGATTTTCATGCCGCTGTTGAAGATACCGATCGACGGGGTGTAAAAGAGCGCGTTGCTGCCGAAGACGCCGATCTGCGGGAGCGTGTCGATATACTGCGCGCCCTCGGCGAAGAACGGGCGATACTCTTGATAGGCCTTTTGAAACTCTTGCAGTTGAATCGTCGTCTGATCTTCTTCAACGTTCGAAAAATCCGGCGCGAGCGTTCCGACGAACGCCATCGTATTCGTCAGCGGATAGGAGAGATCGATGCCGGCCCAGCGCGGCGCCATCGATTGAAATGTTCCGATGCCGTTCTGAAAGAGGTTACGCTGCGAACCGGCGCTGCCGAGGACGTAGGCATCGAGCTGCGGTTTCGGGCGGGTCGCCGTCGCCGCTAAGGATATATCGGTCAGCCACGGCCAGAATGGAACCGCTGTCGTACTCTGCATCGCCGGCGCGTAAGCCCACGTATAGTCGGCATTCCGTGCCGCGACGAACCTCTCGAAATTCAACCGCCATTGTTGATGCGTCGATGCTTGCGAGCGAATCGCCGAGAGTGGGATAACCATCAGGACGTCGTAGCCGCCGCCCGACGTTTGACGCGCGATCGATCTCCACGACGGGGCGTACCGCGCGTTCTCGCTCGAGGCCTCATCGTGAATCCCGATCGGGTTCACGCGGAAAACATAGGTCCGCGAGCCGTTTCCGGAGGTATCGATTTCGAACGACACGTGGTCGTCGCTCCCGACACCGGCGTGGTTCACATGTTGGCTCGCCGTGATCGGTACTCCAGCTTGCGCGCACTGAAATTCAACGTAGAGATTTTTTCGATCGTAGAGAAGTCGCGCCGTCGTCGCCAAGCGTGCGGGGCGGCGAGCGTTAAAATTATAAAAATCGGTTGCCGTGAGCGCCGTACGCCAGATCGGCGCGCGTGACGACGCACGCATCGGCGGTGGAGCGGCCGCGCGAACGGCAGCGAACCGATCCGCCGCCCCGACGGAGGCGAGCGCAGGGGCCAGAGACGCAACGGTGAGGAGCGAGGTGGAGAGCGCGCAGCGAGCGAGGGCCGAACGCACCCCTTATGTGCGCTCGCGAAGTTTGTAGCGCTGCAATTTCCCGGTTGCGGTGCGTGGGAGCGAGTCGAGAAATTCGATCTCTCGCGGGGCTTTGAACGAGGCAACGGTGGCCTTACAGTGCGCGATGAGTTCGGAGACACACGCCTCGTCTGCCGCGCGCGACGGGATCAGAACGACGTAGGCCTTGACCATCGTGGTGTGGTGCTCGATATCCGGCTTCCCGACGACGGCACACTCGGCGACGTCGGGATGCAGCAATAAAACCTGCTCGACCTCGGGGCCCGAGACGTTATAGCCGGCAGAGACGATCATGTCGTCGGCGCGAGCCACGTAGGTAAAGACTCCCTCTTCATCGACGCAATAGGCATCGCCGGGATAGTTCCATCCGCTGCGCACGTACGTCCGTTGACGCTCGTCATGGAGGTAGCGACATCCCGTCGGTCCGCGCACGGCAAGGCGCCCGACACTTCCCGCGGGCAGCGGATTCCCCGACTCGTCGTGAACCTCCGCAACATATCCGGGAACGACGCGCCCGGTCTTTCCGGGGCGCGCCTCAGCGGCCGGCGATGCGATGAAAATGTGAAGCATCTCCGTGCTCCCGATTCCGTCGATGATCGAGATCCCCGTCGCTGCGCGCCACGCCTCCCAAACGACGCTTGGTAAGGTCTCGCCTGCGGAAACGCAGATCCGTAAACTCGACCAATCCCGATTTGCAGCGTGGGCGCTTAGCGCTCGATAGGCGAGGGGCGCCGTAAAGAGCACCGAGATGCGATGGCGCTCGATCGCCGCGGCGAGTTCTTCGGTTCCGGCGCGCTCCAAGAGCACCGTTGCAGCTCCGATAGCAAACGGAAAGAGTAAAATTCCACCGAGCCCGTAGGTAAAAGCCAATGGTGGAGAGCCGCTAAAGCGATCGTCGGGATCGGCCCGCAGCACTTCGCTTCCGAACGTGTCGCAGGTCGCGAGAAGATCGCGGTGCACGTGCATCGCCGCTTTCGGAGCGCCGGTGGTTCCCGACGTAAAGGCAATCATCGCCACATCCTCAGTTGCGGTCGCAACGTTGGCAAACGCCGTCGATTCTGCGGCAGCCAGACGTTCGAGCGAGGCATCCTCCCCGCTTCCCCAATAACAGAGCTTCAACCCTGGATAAGCTGAGCGCGCTCGCTCCATATCCTCTGCAAGTCGCACGTCGCAGAGGGCAATCGATATTTGCGCGCGTTCGATCACGGTCTGCAGCTCTTGAGAACGATAGAGCGGCATCGTGGTGACGACAATGCCCCCGGCCTTCAGCACCGCGAACCATGCAGCGATCAGCGTCGGCGTGTTTGCCGAGCGAAGTACGACCCGATTCCCGGGAATCAGCCCCAACCGATTCACCAGCACGTGCGCGATCCTATTCGCCCACTCCATCATCTCGCGATAGGTGTACGCCGTTCCATCCTCTGCAATCGCGCAGAGTCGTTCGCCGCGCCCCTCGACGACGTGACGATCGAGAAAATACGTCGCGGCGTTGATCCGCTCGGGATAACGGAGCGCGGGCAGAAGAAACTCAAAACGCGGCAGCTCATCCTCCGGCGGAAGGCGATCTGCTGCAAAGGTATCGAGATGCGCGCTCTTAGCCAAGCAACGGCTCCTTTAACAGCGTTCGGGCGATTACGACCTGCTGCACCTCGCTTGCGCCCTCGTAGATGCGAAGCGCTCGAACATCGCGATAGAGTCGCTCGACGACTTCGCCGTGCGTCACACCTCGCCCACCAAAGAGCTGCACCGCTCGGTCGCAAACACGTCCTGCAGCTTCGGTAGCATACCATTTTGCCATCGCCGCCTCTTTGGTGATGCGCGCCGCCCCCGCGTCCTTTGCAAAGGCCGCTCGATAAACCAACAAAGCGGCGGCGTCGATCTCGGTCGCCATCTCCGCGAGCATCCCCGAGACGATTTGCAGATCGGCGAGCTTCGCGCCGTAAATTTCCCGCTGCAAGACGTGCGCTCGCGATTCGTCGAATGCACGTCGCGCAAATCCGAGAGCCGCCGCACCGACGGTGGCACGAAAAATATCGAGCGTCGCCATGGCGATGCGAAATCCGTCGCCTTCTTCGCCGAGGCGCGCAGAATACGGAACGTGGACTCCATTGAACTGCAGCGTCCCGAGCGGGTGTGGTGCAATCGTCCGGATGGAGCGTCCCACCGCGAGACCCTCGGCCCCGGCACCGACGATGAACGCACTCAAACCTTTGCTAGGGTCGTCGCCCGTGCGCGCAAAGAGCACGTAGGTATCGGCGACTCCGGCATTGCTGATCCAACACTTCTCGCCGTCGATGACGTACCCGTCATCGCGTCGCCGGGCACGCGTTGCAAGCGCCGATACATCCGATCCGGCACGCTCTTCAGAGAGCGCAAACGCAGCGATCGCTTCGCCGGAAAAGACGGCCGGCAAATAGCGCTCGCGTTGCTCCACAGAGCCGAAAAGCGATATCGCACCGCTTCCGAGCCCCTGCATGGCAAAAGCAAAGTCGGCAAGTCCACCACGATAGGCAAGTTGTTCGCGCGCAAGCGCCAACGCTCGGACGTCGAGCCGTTCGCAAGGCTCGAGCCAACCTTCGCGCCCGAGATCCCGTGCCCAGGTTCGCACTTGCTCTTCCGGCGACGGAGCCTGCGCGGACTCATCATCGAAACGCTCGGGCGACAAACGCTCCAACCAGCGCTCGAATCGCTCCGCTCGAACGCGATGATCGTCGGTAAAAAACGGCCACGCTAGGGTGGAATCGAGGCGCATCAGTTGCCTTCGAATCGCGGCGCGCGCTTGGCGATAAAGGCGTCATACGCGCGCCGAAAATCCCCCGTCGCCATCAACTCGGCCTGAACGCGCGCCTCTTCTGCAATCTCATCGGAGAGCTCCATCGTCGGCGCCCGGCGAAGCATCTCTTTGGTCACTCTATGTGCGAGTGCCGGCCCTTCGGCGATTGCGCGTGCAAGCGACTGCGCTTCATCGCCGAGCGCATCGGGGAGAGCGAGTCGCGTAAAGAATCCCCATGCCAGCGCCTCATCACCGGAGAGTTCGCGACCCGTAAACAGAAGATCGCTCGCTCGACCGAGGCCGACGATCCGCGGCAGCAGCGCGCAAGCGCCCATATCCGCTCCCGAAAGACCGACACGAACGAAAAGAAAAGCAAGGCGAGCGCGCGTCGTCCCAATGCGGATATCGGAAGCCATCGCGAGAATCGCTCCGGCCCCGGCGCATACCCCATCGACGGCGGCAACGATCGGTTGCGGGCACGCTTGCATTGCATCGACCACCGCGCCGGTCATCTCCGTAAATGCCGCTCGCTCGCTCTGCGACATCGATACGAGCGGGCCGATGATCTCGCGAACGTCGCCGCCCGAACAAAAATTCCCACCCTCGCCGCGAAGGACGACCGCGCGAATCTCCGTTTTCTCGCGCAGGGCGTTGAAAACGTCGCGGAGCGCGGCATAGATCGCGAAGGTCAGCGGATTTTTTCGCTCCGGTCGCGCGAGCGTTAGCGTCAGTACGCTTCCGCTCTCTTCGATGCGTAAATCATCACGGGAATCAGCGCTCATCCCCCTCCATCGGCGTGCAGAGCCACCGATTCCTGCAAACAGCGCTGCGGTGCTTACGCCAAAACGACCTCTTCGCCGTTACGGTCGCTTCCCAGAAGCTCGACGGCAGTTCGTGCAACGGCCGCGACCTCGATGATACGGCCGCTCGGGTTCATTTCCGCGAGTTGCGCGCGCGCTTCCTCCGCACTCGCACCGGTGTGAGCGACGATCTGCTCGACCGCCTGCTGCATCATATCGGTCTCGGTATAGCCGGGACAAATTGCATGAATGGAGATCCCCGAACCGGCGAACTCGGCTGCAAGCGCCCGCGTGAGGCCGACGACTCCATGTTTACTCGCGCAGTACGCGGCGATATACGGAGCTCCGTAAAGCCCGGCGATCGAGGCGATATTCACGATACGACCGAACTTCGCGTGGCGCATGTCGTCGATCGCCGCGCGAATGCAACGGAATGACCCGGTAAGATTGGTCGCAAGAATCCGCTCCCAGAGCTCATCGCTCGTCCGCCAGATCGGTGCCGAGGCGGCGATGCCTGCATTGTTGACCAGCATCGTCACCGGCCCGTGCCGATCGCGAGCCGCAGCGAATGCCTGCGTGATACTGCTTGGATCGGCTACATCGCAGTGGATCGCGTCGATACCCGACTCGCTCGTTCCGGCGCGGCTCATTCCGCTCACCACCGCTCCTGCTTTCACGCATTCGCGCGCGATGGCGAGGCCGATGCCGCGCGAGGCCCCCGTAATGACGACGTGCTGATTGCGAAGATCGACGTTGCTCACGAACTTTGCTCCATTCTGCGCACGATTGCGCGCTCGAGTTGCTCTTTTCCGGGAAGATACTGAATCGGCCACGACTGCTCGTTATAGCCGAGTTCGGCCGCTGCATGCAGCGTCCAATAGGGATCGGCGAGGTGCGGGCGTCCGAGCGCGACGAGATCCGCCCTTCCTCCGGCGATCAAGGCGTTGATCTGCTCGTGTTCGGTGATATTGCCGACCGCGATCGTTGCGATGCCGATCTCGTTGCGAATCGCATCGGCAAACGGAACCTGAAACATTCGCCCGAAGCGCGGTCGGCTTTGCGGATCGCTTTGCCCAGTCGAAACATCGATGAGATCCGCACCCGCCGCCTGAAAGGCACGAGCAATCTCGACGGCGTCGCGTTCGTCGTTTCCACCCTCGCACCAGTCGGTTGCTGAAATTCGAATCGAGATCGGGCGTTCTTCCGGCCACAAGCGACGCATCGCTCCGAAAACCTGCAGCGGAAATCGCAAGCGATTTTCGAGCGATCCACCGTATGCGTCTTTGCGTTTGTTGCGCAGCGGCGTTAAGAATGACGAGAGCAGGTAACCGTGAGCGCAATGGAGCTCGAGCATATCAAATCCGCACTCGATCGCCATTGCTGTCGATCGTGTAAACTCGTCGATGATGCTCTGCATCCCCGCTTCGTCGAGCTCCCGGGGAATTGCACTGCCGCGTGCATACGGAATCGCCGACGGAGCGACGAGCGGCCAATTTCCGAAAGGCAGCGGTTCGTCCATGCCTTCCCACATCAATTTCGTCGAGCCCTTCGGGCCGGAGTGACCAAGCTGCAGCGCGATCTT
>JAJXVC010000097.1 GCA_021782295.1 bacterium
CCGACCGCGCAAAGAAGTGCGACGATTGCGAGTATGCGGTGTTTCATGATGTCCTTCTCGAAGTCCTAAAGACGAGCGGTGCTAGAAAGCTTCGCCGAGGCCGAAGCTGGTGTGGAATCCGTTGATACCCTTCGCAAAATCGATGCGAACGACGCGGTTTCCGAGTTGCGGAACGTTAAATCGAACGCCGAGCCCGTAGTCGGAACGCAGCGTCCAATCTCCGGGATAGCTCGCAATCCGATTGGTGTACGGGTCGAGGATCGGCGACGCGCCACGAATGCGAAACGCTCCTTGGTCGACGAATGCCGCGAGAATAAGGTTTCGATCGATACTCAACGGCTGCCGAAACTCGGCTTGGAAAAGCGCAGCGTCGGTACCGTAGAAGATTTGATTGTAGCCGCGCAACGTTTGGTCGGTGAAACTGAAGAGATTACTTGGCGGAATTGCGCCGGTCGAGAGCTCTCCGAGGAAGTGCAGCCCGATCGTCGCCGTTCGGCGAACCGGAATGAATTTCGCGACGTCGAGCACGCTCTGCGTGAAGGTGAAACTCGAGCCGATCGCCGGGGAGGAGAACGTCTCGGTAAAGTTCGCATTGACGCCGCGCCGAGGTTCCACGTAGTCGTCGAGCGTTAGCGTCGATGCACCGAGCGAGAGCGTATCGAGGCGATAGGGCGCGCCGGTGTTGACATTGGCGATCGAGCTCGCCGAGACGCCGAGCGTATTTGTCGCATTGAGATTGAGGTTGCTCAACGGGCTGGGAGTCGCGCCGACGAAGACGTTTGGTTGAACGTTCGATTGGAAGTAGTACGGAGACCCAACGATCGTACTGTAGCGAATCGTCTGCGCTCCAACGCCCGCCGTTATCTGTGTGAAGTCGTTGAGACGGCGGCCTACTTGGAGAGCACCGCCTAAGGCGCTGTTGGTGTTCGTCGCGGCCACGCCGGAGATCGACGAGACGCCGAGCGAGGGGTAGAGCGTCACCGGTATTGGCTGCGGCGTCGCTCCGACGGTCGGCGAGATCGCGCTGAATGACGACTGCGAAACGGCGTACACCGGGTAGTAATAGGTCGAAGTATTGCTAAAGAGCGATCCGGAGAGACTGTATTTCTGCGACTTCGCCGTATTGCCGACGTAGGGGATCGTCACCGACGCCTGGACCGACGAGGTGCGAATACTGCGCTGAAATTGAACGCCGACGCCGTTACCGGTGCCATGCAGGTTGTTGTCCTGATAACCAAGATCGCCATAGAGCCCCTGGCCGTTGATGCCGCCGGAGTACCCGAAGCCGATCTGCGCCTGCGCGGTCTTCTGTTCCGTCACTTTCCAGACGACGGTGACGTCCTCTGGGTGTTTGGGGTCGGGGCCGGGCTTGACGTCAGGTTTGACGTTTGAGAAGAATTGCGTGTTCTGCAGACGTTGGAGATCGTATTTGATCGCCGCCCGCGTCAAGAGCATGCCGGGGCGTAACCGCAACTGTCGGCGGATAACCTCGTCCTTCGTCTTCGTGTTACCGGTAATTTCGACTGCGGCGACGCGCGCGACGTATACGTCGTATTTCACGTCGGCAGTGTCGTTCTTCAGGTTGATCGACGACGGCTCGATACCGCCGACGAAGTTTCCGACGAAGAGCGAATATTTTTTATAGAGCGCCGAGATCGCCTTGTAATCTTTTTGCCGGAGCGCGTCGGAGTAGACGACACCGGGTTTCACGCTAATTTTCGAAAGAATCAACGGCGCCGGAATCACCGGGTCACCACCGATGATGACCTTGCGGATCGTCAAACCCTCCTGAACCGTCAGCGTAAGCGCGCCGGTCTTCGGATCGAGATTGACATCCTTAATATGCGTCGGCAACTGACCGCCGTACCCGATGCGTTCGTAGTAGCTATTAATCTTCAGCAAGTCGGAGCGTAGCGTATTACCGTTGAAGACCTGCCCCGGCGCGCTGTCCATCAATGCCAGCAGCGTGTTGGTCGGCACATTTTTGTTGCCGACGAACGAAATTTTCGAAATCACCGGGTTCTCGACGACGCGATAAGTAATCGCGACTCCGCCCGGGCGCAGCCGAATTAACGGAGGGGCGATCGCCGAGAAGTACCCGAGCGCGTTGATCCGCGCTAGGTCTTCCTGCACGATCTTCGGATCGTAGGTTTCGCCGGGACGCGCCTGCACGACCGCCATAATCTCCGACGTTGGTACGTGGAGATTCCCCGTGACGTCAACCGAAACGATCTTCGGTGTGACGGCGGAGGAAGCGTTCGGCGGTGCGAGCATCGCAACGATCGCCGTAAGCGCGACCAGCGCGCTAGCGGCTTTCCAGAGTGCGCGGTGCGCACGCCGAAAACGGACATTCATAGAAAGCGCAATCCCTCGATCTTGAGTGTGGCCGGCAGAGCCCGGCCAACGGAGAACGGCAAATCGCCGATCCCAGGGCTAAGAGCGGTCGATTCGCCCAAGCCCCCCTCGCTCCTTGCCAGGCTCGCCCCGAGAGCGCCCGAATCGCCGCGAGCGCGGCGGAAGCATCCGCGAACTCTCCCTCGACGCGAGCGGCCACCTCAACGCCAGCAAACAGAAGGCATGACCTGCCTGCCGTGCGATGATGCGGCGCGCTCTAGCTGCCTTTGCCCGCCCCGGCATAAAAAATCCATTTGAAGAAGACCGCCGGGGTCGTTGTGAATGCATTCGGGTCGCCGTAGACCAAATAAAATTCGTTGTGGCCGTGGAGATAATGAAACGCCGCGCTGAGGTTATCAGCAAACATCGGCGTAAAATTTGGAGGCGCGTAGTACGTCGGGAGATTGATCCCGTTGATGCGGCGCGCTCCAAGCGAAAGCGATGCGTCGCGAGAGAACTGCCAGTTCAAGTTTACGTCATTGAGCCATTCTCGAAAAGACGGTTCGGAAGCCTCGTTTGACTGATACAGGTTTTCGTACATGTTTATCGACAGACTGAGTTTTTTTCGCACCGGCATCGTATCTGAAAACTGCCATGCAGAAGCGTGTCCGTGATAATATGCCCCATCGGCGTACATCAGGCTTTTTGAAAAATTCGAGTTTAAGTTATACCCGACGTCCACACCATTGCCGACGTTAAACGGAAGAAACTCCCCATTGCTAGCCAGAACGAACTGGCTTTGTTGGAAGAGATGAACCGACCAAAGGCTCTTCCAATCGATATTGATCTGGTACGAAGCATTCGACTGTGCCGGCAGGGCATTGTGATTCCAGTAACGCGCGGTCGACCCAAAGATATTCACGTCGAGAAGTGGTGATGTTTTTGAGAAATGATACGTCCGCTGAGCGAGCGCAAAATAACCGCCGATATCGGATTGCGCTTCGTAGCCGTCGACCGGATTGAACTGCGCCCCGACGAACTGGCGCGCAACGAGGAACTCCGTCGTTGCGGTTTGCATTGCGGCCCCAATCTCGCCGTAGCGTGCCTGGCTAGGATCGCTCACAAAAGTGCCGCCCTCGCGCGCGTAGTTTCCATAGACGAGCCAATGGCCGCGAGCGCTTGAAATACCCCCGTTGATTGCACTCGTCGTATCGAGAAAATTCGGCGTATCCACCGCAACGCGTTGGAGTTCTAGCTGCCCGGACCAGCGTTTCGTCGTTCGCGCCACGTTGACCACGTCGGCGACATCGGTACGCTGCGTGCCGACGGCATCGAAACCGGCAAAGGTGACGGGCCCTTGCGTTCCCTCGACGCCATATCCTTGCCGGAACGTGGGGATCGCCGGAGTATAAAGTGTTTGCGGGCATGCGGCACAACCCGCTGTATTGTTAAATGCGTTATCGAGCTGCGTAAAAAACGGACGCACTTCTTGGTATTGGCGAGGAAACGCCGTCGGCGAAATGCTCTGCTGGTCGACTTCGACATTTGAATAATCCGGATGAAACGAACCGACAAAAGAGGCGGTCGGGGTAATGGGAACGGCCATATCAAGCCCAACCTGTGAAGTCGCACCACCCGAGGCCGTAGAGCGCGCAACTCCCAGAAGATAAGGCTGGAAGCGAGCGGCTGGGCGCGGAGCAACTGTATGATGCGCGGCGGCAGCGGTCTCGACGCCGTAGAGTTTTCCCGAATAGAGCGGATCGGCGGCGTTCGTAGCATTGCGGTCATAACTCCAGACATCGACGGAATTACTATGAACGGAAAACCGCTCGAATTGCGCCGTCCACACATGCGATGCATTACTTCGGATGATCGCAAACGGAATGTGCATCGTTACGACATAACCATTTTTTGTGCGTCGACCGGTAGCCGTCCACTGTGGGGTGTATGCGCTGTTCTCGGTCGATGTTTGAAAACGCGCGCCGCGCGCATTTGCCACAAACTGATATGCAAAACCCTGCACGCCCTGCGGTTCCAACGCGACGAGAACGTAGTCGTCGCCAAACACGCCTGGGCCGTTGCTGCGGGTCGATGCGACAACCGGAGACGTTTGTTCGACACGAAAGGTGATATCGAGGCCCGTCGCGTCTTGTTCGACATAAGCGAGCGTCGGGCGTTTAGCGACGCGTCGATTCGTAAAATCGTACGCAAGCGTGATGACGGCCGCGCGAGCCCAAGAAAGGGCGTTTTGCTTTTGCGCCGCTTTCTTCGGCGACGACGAAACGATCGGAACGTGGACGCTTGGAAGAGTGTCAGCGAATAGTGCCGTCGGATCGACGACCGAGATCGCGCCGATCAATAACAGCGCGTGGAAGATCCTTTTTAACATCTACCGATGTGCACACTTCGACAGATCGACAATGACCGACCCACTCATGGTGCGGGCGAAGATTCCTGCGCCGTTATTGGCACTCTTCGATTTTGAAAAATGAGCCGGATAAAGAATTCGAGCGCTTCCGCTTACGGAGCTTGCCGATGCATTGGGAAGAGCACCGCCCTCTATTTTTACTCGCACGATGCCGCTCATGGATTCAGCCTTGACTTTCGCGCTTGGCGATAACGCGCTCGCGGTGAACGCAATCGCCCCGGATGCGGAGCGCAAATTCGCTCGCTGAAAGAAGCGGGCGGCCGGCCCCGTCTGGCGGACGGACAGGAGCCCCGACGCACTCCAAGCACGAATCGAGCGAACGGCGCCGCGAACGGTCGCCGTTCCGCTCATGGTCTGGAGGTCTAGGCGATCGAGCGGGGCGGTGATGCGAATGTTGCTCGATAGGTCGTGAATCGTTACATCGAGTCGCTTCGGAAGCGATATTTCAATATCTACAAAGGTCCTGAGAGGGCCTGACTCCGGCCTCGTGCTGCGAGCAACGACATCGAGGTCGGAGCGCGACAAGTCGACCTTCAGGCGCACTTGATTCTCGGCCGCAACGTTGCTCTGAACGCTTCCTTTGCCTTCGACGTGCTTCGTCATCGTAATGATGAGCCGGTTCGAATCCCCTCTTTGAATCGTCACGTTTCCCGAATACGTGTTAATGGTGAGGGTACGAATTGCGGATGCGGCATACTCGCGCACGAGCGTCGTTGGAGCGAGGGGAATCATGTTTCTCCAGTACTTATCGAATGGTGTGAAAGAGCTTGGGAAACGACGATCGTTTGATTATCGAAGGCGCAAAAAGGGCAAACGCTTGTAGGAACGACTAAAAAAGGCCTCCAACCAAACGAACGTCGCCGCGGCTATAGCGGAAACGCGACGACAACACATGGCCCCCCAGCACATAAGCCCTGTCGCTGCCACGGCGTTACAACGTCATTGTTGCGCGCTCCTCCGTTGGAGATCGCCTTGCTACCAGAGCGTTGTATTACGGCCGTAATTCGAGCGTGAAACTAAATCCGTTCGAGCCGTTGAGGGCAACGCCCGTCGGTAACACCGTGCCGTAGTATAAAAGATTCGATCCGGTACCAAACGTGCTGTTGAGTAGTTGCGGCGAGCCAAGAACGGTGAAGAACGTGAGGCTCGCGACGGTGCGGCGCGTCGGAACGAATTGCAGCGATACCGATTGTCGCGTGATCGTTCCAAAGCTCGTCGAATAGGCGACGCTGAATTTCTTGCCGAGAATGCGTTGCGCGGTCACTGCGACGCCGCCGGTGTAACTGAGATTGAGGCTGAGATCGCTCAAGCCCAGCCCGCGCCCGAGCGCACTTTCGATCGGTCCCAGTAACGCCGATGAGAACTGAGCGTTGAGCAAATTGAACGCTTCTTCTCCGACCGACGGTGCGCCCGAACTCACACCAAACGATTGCGCCGAACCGACGACGCCGCCGAATGGTGCGATCAACGCGAGGATCTGTTCGCGCGGATAACTCGGATCGGAGCTCAATTGCACGTCGAGCGCATCGAGCGGGCCGCGCACCGCGATGCTGACCTCCGCGCTGCCGAACGGATTACGCGCGCGATTGGGGTCCGGATTGGTAACTTGCGCCGATGCCGATGCTGTCAGCGTCGGCATCACGCCGTTGCGCGCCTGGAATCGCAGGATCGCGCTATCAACACGAAACGAGCGATCGAAATAGACGAGCGAACCACCGGTGGAGATGAAGCGTCCCTCCAGCGTCGGTGCGTGCAGACTCCCCGCTAGGTGCGCGCTTCCGGTCGCGCCGATATCGAGACCCGCTCCGTATCCGCTGCCGCGCACGCGCACCCCACGGCCGAGCGCGATATCGACATCGAAGGCGAGATCGAACGGCAGATGCCCACTGCTCAGCGCAGATGCGCCTGCAAACGCCATGAACGGCAACTCGCCGTCACGGAGCGTCGCTTTGCCGCTCACTTTCGCAAGCGATCCGCTCTGCCCGCTGAAGCGGAGATCGGCGTCGATCGTTCCGCCGCCGAAACTCGGGGAATCGAGCCTGGCGTCGATCGCGTGAAGCTGCGCCTGGTAGCTCAACGCGCCCCCGGTCCCGATCGCCAGCCTTCCCGAGCCGACGAGGCGCCCCGCTCCGGCGAAGGCGCTCAGGCCGAGCAATCGCGCGTGCTTGCGCCCGAAAAGCAGTGTGCCGGTGATGCCGGTCAGTGGAATACGCTCGAGATTGCTTTGGTAGCGCCCGTCGCGGAGCGTGAACCGCCCGGCCAGCGTCGGGTCGTCGAGCTGCCCCGCAAGCTGGCCGACGCCGTCGATCCGACCG
>JAJXVC010000098.1 GCA_021782295.1 bacterium
GGCGATGGTCTTTGCCGTTCCGCTCGCCCTCGGTGTCGCGTTGACGATCGTCTATCGTCTCCCGGAACGGTTGCGCCTACCGATTAACGCCTTGATCGAACTCATGGCCGGCATCCCCTCCGTCGTATACGGATTGTGGGGAACGATCGTCCTGGTGCCATGGGTCGGCAACCACGTCGCACCGTTCATCACGCATCATTTCGGTTTCATCCCCTTTCTCGGCGGCGATGCCGGAAGCGGGAATGGGCTTTTTTCCGCAGCGATCGTGCTTGCAATCATGGTGATGCCGATTATGGTCGCCACCGTTCGAGACGTTTTGCTCGCGCAACCGCGGAGCTTCTACGAAGCAAGCATGGCGTTGGGGAGTACGTCGTGGCAAGCCGTTACGCATGCGGTATTGCCGAGCGTGCGAACCGGTATCGTCGGCGCCATTCTCGTCGCATTCGGGCGCGCGCTCGGCGAGACGATGGCGGTGCTGATGGTCGCCGGAAACGCGATCAACATTCTCCCGCATAACATTTTTTCACCGATCAATACGATTGCTGCAGTCGTCGTATCGCAGTTGGAATCGGCCGTTAGTGACGCAAGCGGAGTCGCGCAGCGATCGCTCGCCGAACTTGCACTCGTATTGTTCGTCATCTCGTTAGCCGTGAATACGATCGCTCGCGTCGCTATTCGCGGACAGGATCGGTCGCACTAATGGTCTCTCATGTTTCGCGCAACGTCGCGATCTCACGCTTTTGGTGGGTACTCTGCATCGCTTCGCTGGCCGGGGCGCTCTTGGTGCTGCTCTCGCTCTTCGGATTTGTCTTCGTACGCGGTATCGCCGCGATTCGCCCCGATATTTTCTTTACGGTGACGCAAGGCATCGCCGGGGGGCTCGCCAACGCCATCGCCGGAACGCTGCTTTTAGTCACGCTGGCCGTCGCCTTGGTGGTACCGATCGGTATCGGCGCGGCGATCTGGGTCACGCAGTTTGCGCCGGATCGGTTACGGATCGTCGTGCGTCTCTCGATTGACGTGCTCTTCGGCGTGCCCTCGATCGTCGTCGGTTATTTTCTCTACGTCGCCTTGGTCGAGACGGTGGGCTGGGGCTTTTCGCTCGTCGCCGGCTCGCTCGCACTGGCAATCATCATGTTGCCGTACGTCTATCGCGCGGCCGATCTCGCGTTTTCCGCGGTTCCGCGCGATCTCGTCGAAGCATCGGTTGCACTTGGGGCGCGACCGCTGACGACGTTTCTTCGCGTGGCGTTTCCGTGGGCGCTTCCGGGAACGCTCACCGGGTTGCTGATCGGCGTCGGCATCGCTTTAGGCGAGACCGCTCCGTTAATCTATACCGCCGGCTGGTCGAATTATATGCCGACGCTCGCTCCGACGCATTCGCCGGTCGGGTATCTTACCTACGTCGTCTGGACCTTCATCAACGAACCGTTCAAAGAATCGCATCAACTCGCATACGCGGCGGCCTTTCTCTTGATGGTCGGGATCTTCGTCACGAACTTCGTGGCTCGCGCGGCGGTGGAGTACTGGGCTTCGAGAACTCGCTCGCACGCCTAAGGCGGTGCGCGTAAAACGGGCGTTGCGGCAAGGAAAATCACGCCCAGCCCGGTACGTTGCTCGGGGAGGAGCATACGAACCGTGCACGTCAAAGCGAAGCTTTCACCCGGGATCCTTCACGAACTCCCAGCGGATATGGAAGGCGCGTTAACAGCAGCAAGCGGCGCCGCCGATCTGTGGAATGCACTCACGCCGATCCAACGCAATGAATGGATCTGCTGGACGACGATCGTGAAAAAAGAGCAGACGCGCGTCGAACATATCGCGCGTCTGCTCTCCGATCTCCAAAACGGGAAACGACAGCCGTGCTGTTGGCCGGGGTGTCCGCATCGTCGCCCCAGCGCGAAGAAATATTTTCGCAAGCGATAGCGTGCGAGCGACGCCGCTCCTCTAGTGGTTTTCGAGGAGCGGTGCGAAGCCTTTGGGTGGATGATTCTCGCCGGGAATGCGAACGGGAGTGACACCGATCGTCCGACAGCTCCACGGCGATGGAATGCTGTCGACGACCCGCGTCGGAATCTCCGCCGCGCTCGCCGGCAGTGGTGCTTTCGTGCCGGCAAGGCGTTGCGGATCGAAGGCACCCACGAGATTGCTCAGTGCGGGATTCGTATCGCGGGGGCCGAGCGGCAGATACGGCTTCTCGTCTGGCAGCGATGCAAGCGCCGGTAACTTGAAGAGCGTTCCGAGGAATTTCACAAACGAGGCGTGATCGGAGATCTCGCTAACGACGGCGTGGTCGCGCGCGTACGGCGAGATGAGCAACGCCGGAACGCGTGGACCGTCACCGCAGGCGTGTCCGTCGAAGCAGCGTTCGAACTGCGGCGGCGGCACGTGATCGTAGAAGCCCTCGGAGTCGTCCCAGAAGATGAAGATCGCCGAACTCTTCCAATAGCGGCTGTGTGCGATCGCATTGACGACTTTTGCGACCATCGCTTCGGATATCTGCGAATCCGAGTATCCCGGGTGGTCGTCATCGCCGCGGAAACGCGACTGGACGCGCGCGTTTTTATCGGCCGGCTTCAGGCCGAAGGGATTCTTTTTTCCGCCTTTGATGATGATGACGCTTCGCTTGCCGAGCCGTCCGTGCGAGAGCGCGGGGAAGAGCGCCGTGAGATCGTGTACGCCGCGCCAAAAGTACGGGTTCTTTCGGAGATAGCCGAAATACTGTAAGGCGTTGTGGTGCGGAATATACCCGTGCACGAGATTCGTTGCATTCGGATGGGCGGCGGCAGCGTATCCTTCTTGGTACCAGCCCCACGGTATGGCGGGGCGCCCGCTGCGTGCGATCGCCGTGATATCTTTGCGTATGCCGTGGTTGTCGTTTTTCGCTTCGATCGCTCGACGCTGCGCCATCGTGAGAAAAATCGTCGCGTAATGCTGGTCGTACTGCGCCTTGAGCGGGTCGGGCGGGCTTCCCGGGTAGGGGCCGAACGGCGGCTCCGCGTCGTCGACGATCGGTTCTCCAGGGCCCTTTGCATCGGGCGCTACTTGTTCCGATGCGTCGCGCGCCCACTGCGTCTCGCCGGTTTGCGCTGCGATGAGATCGATATTCCCCGGCGTCGAGGGTCCCCACATTCCCTGAAAAAAGTGATCGTAGAGCGCGAAGTTATGCGCGTAGTACCAGAGATAGGGAATGGTGTCGCAATCTTCGTGGGCCATGGTCAGCAAACCGAGCCGCTCGGCATCGCTGCGCGTATAACCGCGTGCGAGAAGACCGAATTCCTCCGTTGCGACGTAGAGATCCATCCGACCGCCGTCGGCTTTTGTCAGCAGCGCCGGGCGCGAATGCTCGGCGTCGGCGGTGTCGGGGGCGGTGATGCGAAACGGCGTTACCCACTGGCGCCCAAGCGGATCGTATTGACGAAATCCATGCGTTCGAGCAGAGGGTGATGCAAGATTATCCGCGCCCGGAAACGTGCCGAAATACGAATCGAAAGAGCGATTCTCTTGATAGATTACAAAAACGTGCTTGATATGCGAACGAAGGAGCGCATCGAGCGATGCACGTTGTATCGACGACGCATGTTCCGATGCACCTGCGGGCGCGAATGAACAGAGCATGGAGCAACCGATGATGAAAGCAACGAGACGGCGCAACGGGAGACCTCCGCGAGCGAAAACAGCGAATACGATACCGCATGTTGTGCGGCTTTTGCCCTTGTGAGTCCTGGTCTTTTACGTGAAAAAAAGCTCGTGGATGCGGGAGTTTTTTCATCGATCGTTAACAACGATTATGAACCTCAAGGTTGCTTAAGAGAGTGAAGGAGAACCGCCGATGATCGAGATGGAAATGATTCGTGAGATCGTCCGTTTACCCGCTCCGGCGCCCCAACCGCAAGCGCTCGCAGCTGATGGCGAACGCCTCTGGGTAAGCTCGATGCAGACGAGCCGCCTCTATGCCGTCTCGCCGAGCGACGACCGAATTCTCGATGAGTCGCAGGCCCCCGGCAAACCCATCGGCGCGATTGCGCTCGGGGACGAATTGCGATTCGTATCCAGCGAAGGTGCCGAGGACGATCGTTACTTGCGGCGCTTCGTTCCCGGTCACGGCGTTAAAGAACACGACCGTATCGCCTGTCCCGATCTCACCGGTTCTCAACTCGCGTTTGACGGGCGGCATCTCTGGCTCAGTCAAGCGGTTCGTCGACGCCTGCTCGCGCTCGATGCCGCCGGTACGGTTCTTGCGACGATGGATTTTTCCGAAGCCCTGGCGGGTTTCGCACGGGCGACGGTCGGGTGTTGCTTCGTCGAGGGAACGCTCTATTTGCTCGCTCGAAATCTCGACGACGCGACGAACACCTTCGTCCGCGTGACCTCGCTCGAGGAGCGTACCGTCGAGACGCTCGCGCATTTGCCGTTCCGCAGTGTCTCGCTTGCGCACGACGGTTCGCGTTTCTGGACCTCCGATAAGCCGGCGAACGCGCTGGTCGCGTTCACCGCCTAGGGCGCCGGGCGCCCTCGGTCGTCATCCCCGCCGCGTTCTCCCCGGCGGATCAGGTCGATGCGGTCGGCGATAAATGCGCCATCCTCGCCGTGGTGCCCCCAAATGCGCAGCAGCATCCCCCAGCGCGGCGTCATGCCGGTGGGGTTGATGATCGTGCCGCGATGCAGTTCGAGGGTTCGGCCGTTCTCTAGGCGGAGGTGATAGGGCCAGAACGCGCCGACGCGCGCCACGACGACGCGCTCGCGCCCGACTCCACGATCCCCGTCGGCCTGGGCGGCGAGCGGGGCGAGGAGCGTGAGGGCGGTTGCGAGGGCGAAAAGCTGCGATCTGCGTTTCATGTGGATCCTCCGTTCGTTGGTGTTGCTGCAAGTGATATCTCCGAAACGCAGCACGCGCGGCGCGGGTCGCGGCGCGCGCCGCTTTCTCATACGCCCTTCATCGACGAAGGCGCCCTCCGAGCGAGAGGTGACGAAACGCACCTAAGGGCCTTCTCCCCTCATTTGCTTGGGCTCCTTATAACTTAACCCTTACTTAACGTAGAATGCCCGGGTGCCCGGGGCTCGCTCGTGTGGGCCGGGGCATCTGTTGCAACTACTTCGTACGAACCCGTACGACCAAGGAGAAGAATGCAAACATCCCTCCGACTCGTAGCATCGTGCCTGATTGCAGGCATGGTGCTTTCGGCGTGCGGCGGCGGCAATTCCGGTGGAGGAATTATACCGGCCGGCTCGCCCACGCACAGCACCGGATCGTCGCCCGCCCAAGGCCCGATCAGTAGCGTTCCGTCGACACACGGCAACCTTGCGTACACCGACATGGGTACCGCGCCGAAGACGACGCCCGTCAGCGTTACGTTGACGCTCAACTACAACCATCAGGCGCAACTCGATCAGCTCGTCGCCGAACAAGCCGATCCGAGCTCGCCGATGTATCACCACTACCTCACGACCGCGGAATTCAATTCGTATTACGCGCCGACCGCTCAACAGGAGCAGAGCGTCGTCTATGCACTGCAGCGTCAGGGCTTTACGATTACGAAAGAGTATTCCAACCGCACCATTATCGAAGCCTCCGCCCCCGCGGCGACGGTTGCGAGCTATTTCAATACCCAGATTCATATGGTGAATCAGGGCAAATTCGGTGCGCGTTACGTCAACGTGAAACCGGCGATCGTTCCCTCGACGATCGCGCCGCTCGTGCATGCCGTGACGGCAAACAACATTGTCGTTGCCCATACCGGAGCGCACGTCCGGAGTTCGCTCTCGCTTTCGTCGTTGATCGCCTCGACGACGCTTCCGAGCGTACCGCACGTTCCTGCGCAGCGCGCAACGCGCAAGATCGTCCTCTCGCCGCAGATGAAAGCGCGCGGGGCGATGCTCGCGAAAAACGCGACTCCGTTTGCAACTTCGAACGTCATTGGAAACCCGGGTTTTGAGACCGGGGCATTCTCGCCGTGGTATCCCTGCGGGAACGGCTATGCGACGATCGATTCCTCGAATCCGCATAGCGGATCGTACGATGCCCTCACCGGAAACCTCGCCAACAATCTCGGCGAAGAGTACGGCCTCGACGGCGTCTGCCAACAGGTCACCGTTCCAACCAACGGACAACTCAGCTTCTATGTCGATGAAGGCACGAGCGAGACCAGCACGTACTATGCCGACCAAGAAGCCGATCTCTTCGATGCGAACGGCAACTTCCTGACCAACCTCTATACCGAGAACGGGAACACCAACGGGTACGTGCAGCGCAGCTACAACATCGGTGCGTATGCCGGACAGCAGGTGATCGTATTCGTCGGTATTTACGGCAGCGGTTCGTTCAGCGATTACAACTACGTCTACCTTGACGATGTCTCGCTGACCAACGGCAGCTCGCCGACCCCGTCGCCGTCGCCGGTTCCGACCGCATCGCCGACGCCGGTTCCGACCGCATCGCCGACGCCGGTTCCGACCGCATCGCCGACCCCGGTTCCGACGAACTCACCGACGCCGACGCCGACGAACTCGCCGACACCGACGCCGACGAACTCGCCGACGCCGACGCCGACGAACTCCCCGACACCGACGCCGACCTCAACTCCGGTCCCCGGTGGTACCTGCACGGGCAGCCCGGATAACGGACCCGTCAGCGGGTCGAACGGTTGGCTTGCAACCGGCGTTGCCGAAGCCTTCGATTACCCGGTGCAGCACGGCTGCAACGGCGCCGGCGTCACGGTCGCCGTCGAAATCGATACGCCGATCACCGCCAGCGACGTCGCCGGCTACCTCAGCGCAGCGGGCGTCACGCAGACCGGTACGATCACCAACGAAGCCGTCAACGGCGGCGGTAATGCGTCGAGCTCGGATTACACCGAGACCGCGCTCGATGTCGAAACGATCTCCGGCCTTGCGCCGGGTGCGAACATCATCGTCTACAACTTCCCCGACTTAAGTTCGCAGAGCATCGAAGCCGGCTACAACCAGACCGTCTCCGACGGCAAAGCCAGCGTCGTCAACTCGTCGTTCGGTGGTTGCGAAACCTCCGATACCGCGTTCACCAACACGACCAACACGATCGCCGAACAGGCCG
>JAJXVC010000099.1 GCA_021782295.1 bacterium
CAGAGCGCGTACTCGGGGGGGCAATACACCCTGACGCAACCTACCGGAACGAACGTCTCTGCGAGTGTTTCCACCTCCAGCACGCCCGTGTACTCGCTGGCAACGACCTACCCGAATACGGCGGGGCTCTTCGACGTCCTCATCGGCGGCACGTATTTGACTGGACCTTACGGCAGCGGAGCGCTGCTTGATTGCGCCGGCGTTCCAAACGCATTAGCCTGTCCGGCAAACGGCTCTGGATACAATTCGCAACCACCGCTGAATGCCGCCACCACGGTTGTTGTCGTCCCGTAGCTCGCAGTCCTCATACCCGTGCGCTCCGTCAATTTCGAGTACAAACGATCAGATGCCTCAATCTCATGCTCAAGCGATGTGTCGTAGGGCGTCGCCTTCGCTCGAGCAATGAGCAGGGATGGGGTGCGCGCCTCCGAGGCTTACAAGGGTTTAACAAAACACCGCGCGAAGATGCCTGCCTCCTCGCTTTGCTGGTTGGAGGGTTTCCTGTTGCGTCTGCATCGACACACGTTACCGCTCCTCTTCGTTTTTGCGCTCGCGGCATGCAGCGGCGGCGGTGGCGGCAGCCCCATCGGCTCCCCGAGTACGCCGGCCCCGCCACCACCGCCGGGGGGCGGTGGAACGACCACGATTCCGACCCACTTCGTGATCGGTGGACCGCCATCGGCAGGGGTAACCGTCGGCACTTCGCGCAGCCCGCAGTATGTGCCGAGCACGGTGCAATCGGTCACGATCGCTCTCGATTCCGTCAATTCCGCAGCGCCGCCGAGCGGGCTCACGACCACGGCGACCGATAATATCTCGGCACCGAGTTGCCCCTGCGTGGTGAGCGGACCATCGGTTCCCCCGGGGAGCGACGCCTTCACCATCACTACCTACGACCACACCGGGGGAACCGGTAACGCAATTTCCGTCGCGACACCGACGATCGCTATTGCCGCCGGAACCACCAACAACGTAACGATCACGCTCGCCGGAATTCCCAAATCTTTTGCGATTGCCGGCATCCCGAGCGCGAGCGCCGGCACGGCCATTGCTGCAGCAACGGTGAGCGTAACGGTGAAGGATGCCGACGGAAACACGATCACCGGATCGTATGCCTCGCCGGTCACACTAGCAGATAGCGACGCCACAGGCGCCAGTTCACTTGCTACATCCGGCAGCGATTCGCCGCCCGCACACGAGTTGCTGAGCTCGACCGATGCCGCGACGCTTGCCTATTCGGGGCTCGCTATTCTTCCAGCGACGATCTCCGCATCGGCAACCGGCGCGACGACGGCAAATGCAACCTTCGCTCCATCGCTACACCCGATTGTTTATACCGGGCCACTGAACGGCTCGGGCGGAGCCGAACTCGATTTCTACACGACATCGGGCACCGGCTCGACGCTCTCATTTACGGCAAGCGAACTCGGCTGGACCGGCTCGCCATACAATAAGACGTTGACACTCGCTCCGGCTTCGGGTTGTAGCGCAATTCTCGACAGCGCGACGTCGACCCTCGTCGGCACCGCGTTCACCGAGAACGTTGCCGCTTCGCCGAGTGCGGGAACCTGCACGGCGACGCTCTCCGACGGGGTCGGGCAGACGCTTGTCGGCGGTATCACGCTGACCTACACCGTCACCAACATCGGCGTTCAGTAGGGTACAACGATGCGAGGAGGCATAGCGCAGGTACGAGCATTTCGTCTACCCGCAGTGTTGCTTTGCGCCGCAGCTGCGACGTTGGTTGCCTGCGGGGGAGGCGGCCCGCCGGTCCCTGCCGGTGCCGCGCAACCATCAAACCCGGCAAATCCCCCACCAAGCACGAACGCATCGCTCATTCCGACGACATTCACGCTCGCAGGCGCGACGCAAGCGAGAACGCAACGTGGGGCGCAATACGTTGGGGCGGGAACGCGCTCGGTTACAATTAGGCTGGTCAGCGTGAATGGCTCGGCACCACCATCCGGGCTGGCCGCGACGGTGCACGACAACGTCACGCTCTCGGGTTGCCCGTGCACGCTGCCGGGGCCAAACGTGCCACCGGGCACCGATGTTTTTACGGTCGCAACGTACGATGGTACGTACTCAGGCGGCGTGCAAAGCGGACGTCTCATTTCAACGGCGACTACTGGATCCGAGACTATCATAGTCGGTCATCCGAATGCGCTTACGATTACGCTCAACGGCGCGCCGGCAAGTTTTTCGATCTCGGGGATTCCGAGCGCGTCGGCAGGGACACCGTTTTCGACACCGGCAACGCTTACGGTTGTGGTGGAGGACGTTGACGGGAATCCGATTCTCGGCACGTTCACAACCCCAGTGACGATCGCGGATAGCGACACAAGCGGGGCGACGACGCTCACGACATCGGGTAGCGATGGACCGCCGGCGGGTAAGATTCTAAGTTCCGGCGACGTGGTAAAGATGAGTTACACCGGCCTGGCGATCGCCCCGGCTACGATTACTGCGTCGGCGTCAGGCGCAACGAACGGCACGGCATCTTTCGCACCAACGCATTCGATAACCACGAACGCACCACTCAAAGGCAGCACACCGGAGATTGCACTCACGATGTTTACCCCATCGGGTTCGTTCACCGCGAGCGAAGCGGGCTGGACGAATGCTCCGTACAATCGCACACTTTCTCTCACGCCAAGCGGTTGCGGCAGCATCGGAACGACCTCGCCAAGCGCCGGAACTTCATTTACCTCGACGGTCGTTGGAAGCCCGGCGCCGGGAACATGCACACTGACGATCACCGATTTCACGGGCGGCAGCACGGCGGCGGTAACGCTGGCGTACGTGCATGGCTCGCAAACGTTCTATAACAATGGCGTCGCGCAGAGCTTTACAGTACCCTTTGGGGTAGCGAAAATCATTGTTCAGGCTGCAGGGGCAGCCGGTGGGAATGGCGTGGCACTTTCTGGCCCAATTCCCGGCATCGGTGGTTACGGCGCTGAGGTTGACGCTACGGTACCGGTGGCGCCCGGGGATTCTCTCTGCATTCTTGCTGGAGGCGATGCGTTCAATGGTGGCGGTGCTGGTGGCATGGGCGCTGGAATGATCGCTGGGGACGGGGGCGGTGCTTCCGACGTCAGAGTTGGAGGCAATTCGCTCGCGGATCGCGTTGTGGTAGCCGGAGGCGGCGGCGGAGGGGGATCGGCCGGAGAACAAATCGACGGCGGGGACGGCGCGAACGGTGGATCAGCGATTACTGGGGCCACCGGCGCAAGCGGAGGTTTCCCTGGAAGCGGAGGGGCCGGTGGGCATGATGGGTCGACTTCGACCGGAGGCCTGGGCGGAAATGGCGGCCTTGGTTATTACGGAGGTGGGAACGGCGTAGCGGGTACCGCTGGATCGGCTGGCATCGGCGGCTCCGGTGGTAACGGCGGCTCGTTCAACTCCGGATATTTTGCTGGCGGGGGCGGCGGGGGTGGTGGTGGATATTTTGGCGGCGGCGCTGGCGGTGGTGGCGGCGGTGGCTACTATACCTCAGGTTCCACCGCCTTTGGCGGTGGCGGTGGCGGTGGTGGCGGCGGCGGCGGCTCATCGTACACCGAGCCGAGCGCAACGAACGTTACCATGACTGCGGGAGCGAACTCCGGAAATGGTTACGTTACAATCTCTTGGTAGGCAACTTACCACTTGCATCGCTGTTCATCCGTCGCCAAATGCACCGCGCCTAAAGCGTCAGCTGCGCCCGTCCTTCCGGTAGCGGAGAGCACGATCCCACCTTACTGTGAGAAAACAACAACTAGTAAGGAGGCGGTCGAAATGTCGGAAACAGCGCTCACGAGTAATGGGCAGATGACACTTCCGAAAGCGGCGCGAGAGCATCTCAGATTCAGGGCAGGCGACCGACTCGGCGTGATCGTCGAGGAAGGCCCAATGATGCTTATTGCGCTGATGCTCCATATCGACGATCCCTGTACCCTTCTCCCGACGACAAGACTGCGTACGTCGGCGAAGCAAATCCGCGAGTACGTCCGCACGCGAGCCGCCCAACGACGGTGATCGGCCTTGACACGACTATCGTCCTCCGACTTCTCACCTGCGACGACGCGCGGCCTCATGCGATAATGCAGCGGCCAAGCGACTCGGGCACTTCTCGGCGATCCCCTAACCCCTCCCCTAAACGCCGCGAATGAAGAGCGCGACTGCCATCGTGACGCCGAGCACGATGACTGCGGCGCGCATCGCGGTTGAACTCACGCGGAGCGCGAGCCGCGCGCCGACGTAGCCGCCGAGCATCGCCGCAACGGCCATCAAGATCGCTTGCGGCCACCAAATAACGCGGGCGATCGCGAACGGAACGATTGCAATGCCGTTGATCGCGATCGCGAGTGCATTCTTGATGCCGTTGGCCGCATGAACGCTCGGTAACGGAAAGAATGCGAGCAGCGCCAGCATCGCGTAGCCCATTCCGGCGCCAAAATAACCACCGTAGATGGCGACCACGAATTGCAGCGCGAGTTGCACCCAACTCGCTTGGTGCTCGGCGCGCGCGCGTTCGGCGGCGACGATCCGCGGCCCAAACGCGAAGAGCACGACCGCACCAAGCAACAACCACGGCACCATGCGCTCGAACACCGTCGATGGCGTGCGCAGCAGCAACAGCGCGCCGAGCGTCGCCCCGACGAGGCTGACGGCAAAGAGCGGGGCGATCAGCCGGCGTTGCTCGGCGATCTCGCGGCGATATCCGCGCGCGCTGCCAATCACGCCGACCCACATCGCGGTGTTGTTCGTCGCGTTGGCGACGATCGGCGGAACGCCGACGAAGAGCAGCGCCGGGAACGAAAGAAAGGAACCACCGCCCGCAACGCTATTGATCGCGCCGCCGATAAAGGCGGCACCCGCGAGCAACCACCAGGCGTGGGGCAACAGCGCTACGATGAGGCGGTACGCTCGCGCTTGGTGACCCGATAGACGCGCCGGACGCCGCGCAGGTTCTCGATTTTCGTGAGCAGTCGACGGAGATGGTCGAGATCGCGAATCTGCACCGTGAGGCTCGTTACCGCGCTACCGTCTTTGCGGGCGCGCGCCGTCACCGAACTCACCTGCGTCTTCAGTTCCGCGAAGACGCCCATGATATCGCCGAGGAGTTGCGCGCGGTCGTCGGCTTCCACTTCGACATCGACCGCATGCGTTTGGTCGGCTTCGTTACTCCACTCCGCTTGTAATATGCGTTCCGGCGTCGCATTCATGAACGCGACGTTCGGGCAGTCGGCACGATGCACGCTCACCCCGCGCCCGATCGTGACGTAGCCGATAATCGGATCGCCGGGCACCGGCGAGCAACACTTCGATAGGCGCACGACGACATCGTCGACACCGGCGATGAGGACGCCGCTGCGCCTTCGTATGCCGCGCCGCGCCGTCGTCTTGCGCACGACCCTCGTGAGGTCGACGACATTCTCGCTCTTGAGCTCTTCGCGAATACGGTTGACGACCGAGCTCGCCGAGGCATCCCCGAACCCGATCGCAGCAAAGAGATCGGTCGGGTTGCTGAAATTCATCTTCGCGGCGATCCGCTCGATCGTCGAGCCGCGCGCCAGGTCGACGCGCAGTTGATTGCGCGCCAACTCGTTTTCGACCGCCTCTTGGCCGGCGATCACATTCTCTTCGCGGCGCTCCTTGCGGAACCACTGTTTGATGCGGTGCTTCGCCCCGCCGGTTTTGACAATTGACAACCAATCGAGCGAGGGACGGCCGCTCGATTTGTTCACGAGAATCTCGCAGATATCGCCGTTCTGTAACTGCGAGTCGAGGGGCACGATGCGCCCGTTCACCTTCGCGCCGACGCAATGATTGCCGACATCGGTATGAACGCTATAGGCAAAGTCGATCGGTGTGCCACCGGCGGGAACCGAAAACACATCGCCGCGCGGCGAGAAGATAAAAACCTGCGAATCGAAAAGGTCGAGTTTGAGGCTCTCCATGAAGGTGCGCGAATCGCGCATATCTTTTTGCCACTCAAGCAGCGCACGCAACCACGAAAGTTTGTTCTCGAAGTTGTCGGCTTTACCGCCTTCTTTATAACGCCAATGCGCTGCGATGCCGTATTCGCAGATACGGTGCATCTCGCGCGTGCGAATCTGAATTTCGAGCGGCTCGCCTTGCGGCCCAATCACCGTTGTATGCAGTGACTGATACATGTTCGGCTTGGGCATCGCGATGTAATCTTTGAAGCGCCCCGGCAACGGCGTCCACTTTGAGTGCACTGCACCCAACGCACCGTAACAATCCTTGACGTTGTCTACCAAAATACGCACCGCGGTCAGGTCGTAGATCGTCGAGAAATCGCGCCCTTTTTTCATCTTGGAGTAGATCGAATAAAAGTGTTTCGGACGGCCGTGAATCTCGGCGTCGATGTGCAATTGTTCAAAATCGTTTTTCAACGAAGCGATCGCTTCGCGCACATCTTCTTCACGATTCGCGCGCGTTTTGTTGACGCGGTCAACGATATCTTGGTAGGCGGCCGGTTCAAGATAGCGCAAACAGAGATCTTCGATCTCCCACTTCACGCGCCAGATGCCGAGCCGGTGTGCGATCGGGGAGTAGATATCGAGCGTCTCGCGCGCGATCGCCCGCTGTTTCTCTTCGCGCAGGCTGCCGAGCGTGCGCATATTGTGCAGCCGGTCGGCGAGCTTGATGATGATGACGCGGATATCCTTGGCCATCGCCATGAACATCTTGCGAAGGTTTTCAACCTGCGCGTCTTCTTTGGATTGATACGGAATGCGGGTGAGCTTCGTCACCCCTTCGACCAGGGCAGCGATCTCTTCGCCGAAGTCGGCGGCGACCTGTTCGCTCGTGATGGTCGTGTCTTCGACGACATCGTGCAAAAGTGCCGCGGCGATCGTCTGACGATCCATTTGCAGGTCGGCAAGAATCGCAGCGACCGCGAGCGGATGCTCGATATAGGATTCGCCCGAGGCGCGATGCTGGCCGTCATGGGCGCGGTCGGCAAGCTCGTAAACCCGCATAAGCCACGACCCGTCGAGCGACGGGTCGTAGG
>JAJXVC010000002.1 GCA_021782295.1 bacterium
TTTCTGAGCACGCTTCCGGCGCGTTCGGGCTGTCTGGCGACAACGTACCGAGCAGTATTTTGCCTCGCTTCCGCGAGAGGTCGCGATGATGATTTGCTCGGGATTCAAAGGGGCCGAGCACGCCTGGCAAACCGCCGGCGATCGCCGAGCAGCATCGAGGGCAGCGCGCATTGCACTTCGCTCGTCGGGTGCGTGATACCAACCGAGTTTCGTTCGCTCTTGGTTATAGAAGGCTTCGACGCCGCGATCTATTGCGGCATTATCGATGACAAGGCGTTCTTTGAGCGAAGCAACCTCGGAGCGAAGCCTTCGTATCTCGGCGACGAGCGCGGGAACATCGGTGCGAGCAGCAGCTATGTCGTTATTCATGATTCCAAGTCCTTTAGTCTGGCTTTGAGCGCCGCGTTCTCTTCCCGCAAACTTGCCAACTCAGCACTGAGATATTCGGGGTTCATGTATTTTTCAATGTCGCGCTGAGTAAATAGCATCGGGATACTGCGATGGCGTTTCGCGATGTCGAAGATTGAAAAACGATCAGGCATTTCCGTTCTCCTTCTCGTAGGCGTTGTGGATTTTCCACCCGCGACCCGCGCTCATTTCGCCCACTTGGCCTGCGCCACGGCATCGCGCATGAAGGCGATACGCCCGGATACTAGTGGCTGCTGGCAAAGCGCCCGCCACGCCGCATCTCCAAAGGTCTCCATATAATCCGCCTCGACGAACAACTGCTCGGCTCTCTCGACGTTTCCGAGGGCCCGGCAATGTTGCGCCTGGAGGCGACGGAGTACGAAGTTCGGCTTCCCGCTATGGAAGGCTTCGGAAATCGCTGCTTCGATTTCGCGGGGGTTCGCGGTCGTCATTTCGCTTCCTCGATCTGCGCGCGAATCGCGCGGACGATATACTGCCCGTAGGCTCGCGCCGAGCGCGGGTGATGGATCGCTCGGATTTCGGGGACGCGCACCGCGATGGTGGTAGCCCGGTCGTAGGCGGGATGGTCGCCCGCTGCATACCACGCGCCGCCCGAGAGGTCAGCGACGAGGAAGAGGCAGTATCCGTTGCCCGGCTCGTGTCGCTGCATCTCGCGGCCAGCCGCGCGAATCTGTGCGTCGGTGTAGGTGCTGGTGCGGGTCGTCATGTCGGAGGTCTCGCTTTCTGCGGCTCTGGGCCGCTGTCGGAATCTGTCCCTAGTATAGCACGGCACGCCCCCTTGTAAAGCGAACGGATGTTCTATTTTTGGATTCTTGGGGACGACCCCTTGACTTGCGACGGTATATCCGCCTAGTATAGGGTATGGTTACCGAACGAATCGCCCTTACCTCTCTCCTGGAAATGCACAATAAATCGGAGATAGCGCGGAGGCTCGGCGTTGATTCAACGACCGTCGCCCGGTGGGCTCGGGGAGATTCTATCCCGAGCGCCCGCGATTTCCTGGAGCTTACCCGCCTTCTTCGCGTCAGCGCCGACCTCATCGACCTCGGTTCGGCGTCGTGATCGCCCATCTCCTTATTGCCGGCGCTGTCGCCGCAACGATGCTCATTTACGGCGCGATTCAATACGAGCGCGGCTATCAGCGGCGCATTGAGGATCGCGCGCGGTTCGATGCATTAACGAACGCTGCGATTGCCCGCAGCGTCGACCTCGCCGAGGCCGACATTGCCGCGAAACGATTCATCGCCGATTTGGAGCGCATCTGATGCATTGCGAGGTTGATCCGTGCCCTGTAGCGGGCGCGCATATCCACTGCGAAGACTGCGCCGACCCAATGCTTGGCGAAGGCGGTGGCGGCTATGATGGACGCGGAATCGTCGGCTATCTCGATAGTTACGACGTGTACGCGCAACCTTGTACGTCATGCGATTCGATGCTTTGCTCCGCCTGTCAGAAGCGCGAAAACGGAACCTGCATGGTGTGTATCGCAGAGGTCGCTGCCGAGAATCATCGCGCCGTTGACGCAGGGAAAGTCTACCGCGACGACCGCTGCGCTTGCGATCATCATTCACGCGACCCGCATTGTGCAAAATGCGGCGGGTTGCGGCGCTGGCTTCGGGCAGTCGCATGATGATAGCGCGCCAGCTCGACTTTTTCTCACCTATCGAGCCGCTCGAAACGGGCGCTCGCGATGAGTCGCTCGACGAGCGATTCGCGCGGTTCCATGCTCGAAATCCGCACGTCTATCACGCGTTCGTTTCTGTCGCGCGCACCTACCTTCGTGTCACCGGGCGCACGCACGTCGGCGCAAAGATGGTGTGGGAGAAACTGCGCTGGGAATACGCGCTCCGCACCACCGACAGCGAGCCCGCGCTCGATAATTCGTACGTCTCGCGCTATGCGCGCATGGCGGCGCTCAATGAAGACGACCTTCGAGCAGCCTTTGCTTTCCGTAAGTTGCGCAGCGTCGCATGAAGATTTCCGCTATCGGAAACGGCAGCGCGCCCGTTGCGCGCATCGCACGCACGTTAAGAGGGCCGCGGTGCATCACCATCGCGGCCCAGGGAGTCACCCTCGATGCTTAGTGTAACAGAGAGCGCCTCGGCGGAGCAACCCGACGCTCGCGCGGCTTTTCTCGCGGAACGAGCGACGGGCATCGGCGGTTCGGATGCCGCCGCAATCGTCGGCCTCAATCCCTGGAAGAGCGCCTATCGCCTTTGGTTGGAGAAGACCGGGCAAATCGACGCAGACGATCTGCGCGATAACGCCGCCGTCACCTGGGGGACAAAGCTCGAAGACGTCGTCGCCGAGCATTACGCCGAGGTGACCGGCTCGACTGTCCATCGGGTGCGCCGCACGTTGCGTCACCCGGAGCACCCGTTTATGATGGCCCACCTCGATCGGCGCATCGTTGGCGATCGCAAGGGGCTGGAGGTGAAAACCGCCGGCGCGTTCGCGGCGCGCTCCGAAGAATGGGGCGAATCGGGAACCGACGAGATTCCGGCAAATTACCTGTGTCAGGTGCAGCACTACATGGCCGTCACCGGATACGCCGCGTTCGATCTCGCTGTGCTCATGGGCGGCCGCGATTTCCGTATTTACACCATTGCTCGGCACGAGCAGATGATCGCATCTCTCATCGCCGCCGAGGCGGACTTCTGGCGGCGCGTCGCCGAGAACGATCCGCCGTCGCCTCGAAGTATCGAGGAGGCGCGCGATCGGTGGCCGCAGTCCAAAGAGTATCAGATCCAAGCGGCGCCGGAGATCGAGCGTGCCGTGAGCGATCTGCGTGCCGTCAAAAACGATCTGAAGACACTCGCGGCGCGAGAAGAAGCGCTCGCGGCACAGATCATGGTCGCGCTCGGCGACGGCGATACCTTGATGGCCGGCGCGCGAAAGCTCGCGACCTGGAAGTCGCAAACCGCCCAGCGATTCGACGCCAAGGCGTTTGAAGCCGCGCACCCCGATCTTTACCAACAGTTCAAGGCTGCATCGTCGTTCCGCGTCCTGCGTCTCGCTCAACAAAAAGGCGACGCAGACTAACTTTTCGCTTTCATCCCGCGCATTGTGCGCAGAAGTAGGAGTCACCCTCGATGTCTACCGCATCACCGATCGCCACCACGACCGAGAACCCGTTCGCCCAGCAGCGCAAGCCGTTAAACGCCGTCGCCGAGGCTGAGAGTCAGCGAGCGATTACCGAAACGCAAGGCGCGATCATCGTCGCGCAACGCTTCCCTCGCGATCCCGTCGCCGCGATGGATCGCATTCTTCAAGCGTTCACGCGGAAAAAACTCGCCGAAACCGCGCTCTATTCGTACGCGCGCGGCGGCACCGATATTACCGGCCCATCGATCCGCGCGGCCGAGACGATCGCGCAGTCGTGGGGCAACATGCAGTACGGCGTGCGCGAGCTCGATCAGCGCCCGGGCGAGAGCACCGTCGAGGCGTTCGCCTGGGACGTCGAGACGAATACGCGCACGACGAAGGTCTTCAACGTCAAACACGTCCGCGATACCAAGCGCGGACGCGTGTATCTCGAAGATCAACGCGACATCTACGAGCTCATCGCCAATCAAGGAGCGCGCCGCCTTCGCGCCTGCATCCTCCAGATCGTGCCCGGCGATGTCGTCGAGGCGGCGATAGCGCAGGCTGAAGCGACGATGCGCAGCAGTATCCAGATCACGCCGGAGCTCATCGCCTCGACGCTGGAGAAGTTCGCGGAGATCGGCGTTCCGCGCCACGCACTCGAAGCGCGGATTCAGCGCCGCATCGAAGCGGTGACACCGGGGCTGCTCGTGCATCTCGGCAAGATCTACAACAGCATCAAGGATGGCATGAGCGCGGCGAGCGACTGGTTCGATCTCGCGCCGAAGACCGATACTCCCGACGATCCGCCGGGCAATCGCGCCGACAAGGTCGCCGCCAAAGTTGCAGAGGCCGCGGCGAAGACCGCCGAGCAAAAAACGCCCGAGCAGACGGCTGCCGACGAAACCCCGTCGATTCAGCTGCGCGCGCTGCGTAAGCGCGTGACCGACGCGTGGAAGATGTTCCCCGAGAAGGATCTGCGCAACCTCATCAAGGCGGAGTTCGGGAAGTCGCTCTTAGGTGATTGCACCGCCGAGCAGTTAGAGATTTTGCTCGTTCGGGCCGCGGCGATTGCGCCGACCGACGACAACGAGGGCGCATAATATGCCGCTCTTGGGTGAAATCCCGATCTACATCGTCGACTGCGAAACCACGGGGCTCGACCCGGCGACGGATCGCCTGGTGGAGATCGCGGCGTTCGGGGTCGAATGGTGGCCGCTTCAGCAGCGCATCGTTCCCACGGGATCGGCGTTTGCGACATTGTGCGACCCGGCGCGGCCGATTCCGCCTGAAGTCAGCGCGATTCATCACCTGACGATGCGCGATATTGACGCCGCGATGGCGCCCCGATTCGAATCCGCGCTCGCGAAGATCGATGCGGCGCTTCCGACGGATGCGTTGATCGTCGCGCACAACGCCGAATTCGACCGCTCCTTCGTCACGTCGCTCGCCGATCGGCGCTGGCTCTGCACGCAGCGTTTGGCGATGCACGTCTTTCCCGACGCGCCGAATCACCGGAACCAAACGCTGCGCTATTGGCTCGATCTCAAGGTCGACCTCGGCGGGATGGTTCCCCATCGGGCGCTCGCCGATTGCATGGTCACGGCGCGCATCCTCGGTGCGCTGCTCGAACAATACACCGCGGTTCACGGCGACGACGTCGAGCAGCTCATCGCCTTTGCCGAGGCCCCGGTGATGATGCAGCGGATGCCGTTCGGGAAGCACGCCGGTGCTTCGTTTGACGCGATCCCGGCCGATTACCTCGAATGGTTGATCGGCGAGCGCGGCCCTGCCGATCTCTCACGCGATCTGCGCGCGACGGTGAACAGTCACATTCACGCGCGTCGGAAGGCGGCGTGATGTGAATAAATACGCGATTGCCGGGAAACTCGCCGAGGCCGATGCGACGGAAGTATTTATCAAGGAGTTTTTGGATCGCGTCGCAGCGGACGGACACTCCGAAGCCGCAGATGATGCATTGGCCGATATACTTTTCCGTCTCGCCAAATACGAGGAGGACAACGTCGCCAATCTTCAGCGCGGGCTGAATGATGCGACAGCCAATCTCGGCGCCGCCCGCGTCGTTCTCGCAGCTCTCAACGAAAGTGATGCTGACATTCCGAAGTCGATTTCAGAGAAAGAGCCCGAAGAGCGTTGCGCGTTTCCGGGGTGCGGATGCGGACAAGGGGCTTCCGTGCATGATGCCTGTGTCCCGAGAAGGGAGCATCTTTGCATTATTTGTATCGACGGAAGCCGAAACAGTCGCTATTGCCATGACTTCGTACCACTGAAGCACCCCGAGCCCGAGAAGCCCGTCGCGCGATACGCAAGCGGCGAAGAACCGATGGTCGGTGATGTTGTCGAATCGGTCGCTGATTCCATGACGATGATGGTCAGCCGATTTCGTTGGAACGACGAAACATTAGTTGCCTTTACTGCTGAACCCGTTGCCTGCAGAGAGATCAACCCACGCGACTTTCGCCTTATCTGCCGCGTAGACCAAAACACGCCGAATGTGCGCTACTATAAACCCGGCGCGGAGGCGACGAAATGAGCAACCAAAACTTCGAGCATCGAGTTCTTTGGACGCCCGCATACAATCACCCGACAGAAGGAGGTGGACGACGCAGCTTAGGCGTGACTTTTTGCGCCATTGGGCCGAAAGGTGCCGTTGACTTCGCGTTTACGACGGGCATTTATTGCGCGACGGATCGCGATGACATCGAAAATGGCGGCCTCATTTGTTTAGACGGGCGAAGACGCCCTGCCCTCGGGGTGCTTCCCTACGATCTTGGGCGACATTCCATCGAACCTCGTCATCCGGGTGAATCATCGCAACGGTGCCACCTTCTCGCCTGCGGAAGGTGCTATTACAACGGCTCATCGCTCAATGCGGAGGACGCGCTCGACGTGCTGACCGACGAGGGCGAAGAGGCGCTTTGGGACTTGCTGCACCGCTTCTACGCGGTCATCTTTGACGGGGCGAGCGATGATTCGATTCCCGAAATAGGTCGGCGATGGAACGCGATGAGGGCAGCGAAATGAGCCTCATTGTCGGCGACCGCGAGCATTGGTTCCGCGTCCAGCGCGAGAGCGACGCTCGCCCGATCTTTATCCGCCCTGCGGTGCGCGAACTCTCCATCGACGATTCCCCGTTCGGCGATCTCTTGAACCAGGTGAGCGATGAGATCGACCGTCGTATCCAATCGTATAGAGAGCGCCTACGCTCGTCGTATCGCTGGCCGCTCGACTTCTGGTTTGTCCGACTGCTGTATCGCGCTCAGAAGGCCGGGAAATGGCGTTTACCGCGATTCCGCAGACTCTACCCGCGCCACATCTTTCGGCGATTGCTTCGGGCGTTTAATAACGGCATCGATCGCTGGCTCTTCGACCCGGAGGGCAATCCGACGTTCGACCGGGTGTGCTACCTGCTCTTCGCCTGCTTCGTCGTTTGGTTCATCGCGCAGCTCGTGCGGGGGTGGATGCAATGAACTATTGGCCCGTCGTCGCGGTGATCGCTGCGTGGTTTGCCTTTCTCGGATACGCCCGACTTTTACTCGATGCCCCCAATGCAAAGGAAGAGGAATGAACGACCAGCCATTCCTGAAGTTTTTTCATCGCGATTGGCTCGCCGATTCCGCTTTGCGGATGTGCTCGCGGGCGGCTCGCGGGCTCTGGATTGATATGCTCTCACTTATGGCCGATGCCACGGAGTTTGGCGTTCTTCCCTTCGGCGAAAACGAGGCACCCGAGGCCCTGAGCAACGCCTGCGGCGGCTCGCCAAAGGAGATTGAAACGCTTCTCCGCGAGCTTGGGCGTCGAGGGGTCTACTCGGTGCGCGAGGATGGCTGCATCTACTCTCGCCGGCTGGTTCGCGATCATCAGAAGTTCGTCGTTATGAGCCGCCTCGGCAAGAACGGTGCCCGTTCTCGCTATAACGAAAACGCAGATTCCGCCATAGCGGAAACCGGCAATCCCGCTATAACAGAGAGTAGCGGTTCCGCTATAGCGAGCGACGCGACTCCCGCTATAGCGGAAAACACTAAAAGCGCTATACCCCCAGAATCTCAGAAGCTCAGAGATAGTCACCTCGTTACACTCGGTGACGCGATTTCCGCGGCTGAGGCCGCTCCGGTCGCGCTGATTCCCGGTGTCCAACCGGCGAAATCGCGAACGCCTCGGCAGCAGAAAATCCCCGACCCGCACCAGATCGCCGCATACCAGCTCCTCGACGCCGTCTACCCCGTGGTCGTCGAGCACCACGAGATTGCCTTGTCGCGGCAAGCATGGCGCGACCGGAACAAGGCCGCGGCGCTGGATTTCGTGCGGCAGGGCAAGACCTCGCAGCAAGTGCTCGAGCGTCTGCGGGCTGCATATTCCGGCGCCGGCGGTGGATTTTACGGCGGCATCGTAATGCTTGCGAAGCTCGCGGAGCATTGGGCAGCGATCGGGCGCGACGATAGCGGCGGCGTGTCGACGAGCGCCCAAAAATCTGCGATTGAGTACCTCGAGCGCAACGGGAGGTCAGCCTAATGTTCGCCGAGCGCATCGCGCAGATCCAGCGCCTCTCGGCCGAAGAACGCGCTGAGCTCACGCAAAAACTCGACGCGGAACGGCGTCGTGCCGAGCTGCAAAAAGTCGCCGATTTACGACGCGAAGCGGGTATCCCCGATCGGTTTTCGAATGCGCGGTTTTTCGACCTTGACCGGGATCCGAACAATGCCGAAGCGCTCGATGCCGCCGCCGCTGTCATCGACGGCGGCTTTCACGCCGGTCTCGGTCTCTGGGGCCCAGTCGGGGTCGGTAAGACGACCATCGCGGCTTCGATCGCCAACGCGGCGCTCGCGAGCGGCGTGACGGTTCGTTTCTGCTCGGTCGCCGGCTTCATGGACACACTGCAGGAGGCATCGCGCTTCTCGGCCGTCGACGACGTCTCGGATCTCATCGCGAGGTATGCGTCCGTACAGGTGCTGGTGCTCGACGATCTCGGCCGCGAGCCGCTCACGCGTCGCACGCTCCCGTGGCTTTACGAACTGCTTAACCAGCGCTGGCTCAAGGAGCGCCCGATCCTCTTGCCGACCAACTATTCGTTCGGGTCGCTGACCGCGCGGTATATCGACGCCGCAAAGCGTGCCGGCGAAGACGTGTCGCTCGCCGAGGCTATCGTCGATCGGCTCGCGGATCTCTGCCCGCAGCCGTGGGTCAAGGTCGGCGGAATATCGCGCAGAGGTGCGGCGTGAGGCGTAAACTCCTTGTCGCAGATCTCTTTTGTGGCGCTGGCGGCACGACGACCGGAGCGATGCGGGCGATTCACGAGCTGGGTCGCGACGTTGAATTCGTTGCAGTAAATCATTGGCCGGTTGCGATTGCAACGCACGCAGCAAACCATCCGAACGTGCGCCATTACTGCAAAGATCTCGACACCGCGAATCCCTGTGACATCGTTCCCGAGGGCGAACTCGATTTGTTGCTTGCAAGTCCCGAGTGTCGGTTTCACTCGACGGCACAGGGTGGTCGTCCTCTCGACGAGCAGAACCGCGCGAGCGCATGGCACGTCGTTCGGTGGGCCGAGCGATTGTATATTCGGCGCATCGTCGTCGAGAACGTTCCGCGATTCGTGAAATGGGGGCCATTAGACGCTAAGGGGCGCCCGATAAAAAGGCGTGAAGGCGAGCTGTTTCGCGCATGGGTCGGCACGCTCGAAGCGATCGGGTACAAGGTCGAATGGCGGGTGCTCAACGCCGCTGACTACGGGACGCCACAGACCCGCAAACGCCTCATCGTGCAGGCGCGGCGCGATGGTCGAAGGATCAAGTGGGCGCCGCAAACACACGCTCGTCGCGGCGAGGAAACCACGCTCGGCGGAGCGCTCTGCACTTGGACTCCCGCACGGTGCGCGATCAAACTCGATAAATACCGGCACTTAGCAAAGCCGATAGGCGAGAAAAACCTCTCGCCGAAAACCCTGGCGCGAATCGCCGAAGGGGTGAGACGATTTTGCCAACCAGCCGACCTGCAGCCTTTTCTCGTGACGCTCCGACGCAATGGTTCGGCGGCGTCGATCGACGAGCCGATGGCGACGATCACGACGAGCGGCAGCCACCACACACTCCTGGAACCGTTCATGCTTCCGCAAGACGGCGGCGGGGTAGCTCGTTCTTCGAGTGAGCCGCTACCGACGATTGCCACCGACGGGGCGATCGGCGTGGTCGAGCCGTTTATCGTTCCGCAAGACTCGGCTGCACCTGTCCGTTCAACTCAGGATCCGTTGCCGACGTTGCGCACGACGTCGCGGGGCGTTGCGATTATCGAGCCGTATCTCGTCGAATCGAATCACGGCAAAGAACGCGCTCCCCGTAGTATAGACGATCCACTGCCGACGATTACGCAAAAGAACGGCGTTGGGGTCGTAGAGCCATTCGTGGAAGGGTCGCGCTTGGTCTTGTTGCACCGGATGTTGCAACCAGAAGAGCTGGGATTAGGCCAAGACTTCGAAGATTACAAATTCACCGGTACGCGCGAGTAGCAAACGAAGCAAATAGGGAATGCCGTGCCGGTAAAATTAGCATACGCGGTGACGCGCGCTGCGCTGCATGACATCGCTTGCGAAAGCCAACGAGGTGCAGCATGAGCATCGCGCAACCGATCAAGGAAGCTGCGGGTGCCCGCAGTGCCGTCTCTCGCTGCATCTGGATTCTCGAAACACTTCGCTCGCGACCGCTTCGCTCGCATTCCGCCGTCGAGCTCATGCGCGCTCTCAATGTGTCCCGGCGAACGATTAGTCGCGATCTTGCCGCCCTGCGCGATGCTGGCGCGCGGATCGAGCCGGACTTCGGCGCGGCTGGAGTGCGCTACGTTTGTTTCGACACCGAACTCGCGAGCGTTTTATCGCGCACTGCTCGGAAAGATGAGAGATATGGCTAGTAATGCGCCCTATGCTGACCGTACAAAGGTTCCGGTCGAACGGTCGAAGGCCGAGATCGAACAAACACTCGCGCGCTACGGTGCTACCGGTTTCGGCTACATGACGCAAAACGGAGCGTCGGTCGTGATGTTCGAGGCGCACGGGCGACGGATACGATTTTCTTTGCCGCGCCCGCAAGAACGCGATGCATCGAAGTATGCAGCCGAAGAGCGCCGACTATGGCGCTCGCTCGCGATGGCGATTAAATCCAAGCTCGACATCGTGCGATCGGGCATCTCTACATTCGAGGCCGAAATGCTTCCGTATTCAATGCTGCCGGACGGCCGCACGTTTTATGAATGGTCTGAAGAATGCGCGGAACGCCTCAACGCTGGCCTCATGCCGCCGATGCTTCCAGGTTCGAAGGACGCAGCATGAGCGTTTCGCAGCGCGCTCGTCCCAATTAAGCGACAAAATCAAACACTACGTTTCACTGCGCCTTGAGCGCGAAGGAGTCACCATTATGGCAAACTGTGCATCAACTATCGGCTTCGAGGGCCGCGAACTGACCTGTACCCGCCGGAAAGATCACTCGGGCGATCACCAAGGAAAGATCGGGCCTGGTCTCACGCATATCTGGCGGGATGAAGTCCCCGATGAAACACCGATCTTAACGCATCCCGTCCAGTGCTCATCGCGACTCCTGGATGACGACGAGATCTTCTCGTGCGACCTCCCGCGCGGGCACACCGCGTCCCACCGGGCGGATATTCCGGGCGGTTCGATCATGTGGGGCGACGAGGACGCGATCAGGCCCGAAACCGAGATCGAAGCGACCGTCGACGGCGACACGCTCTGCCTCGCGCATCGGCGCCAATCCGCGATAGCAAGCGCGAGGGCGTATCGTGGGTGAAGAACCGTTCCGGATCTCCGTCGCGGGCGTCGCGCGTCCGCAAGGGAGTAAATCTGCGCGCATCGTTCACGGGCGACCGATCCTTACCGATGGATTCGGCGATAAACCCCGCCAGCTCAAAGAATGGCGCGGCGCGATCGCCGACGCTGCGCGCGCGTGGCTCGCGACTCACTCGCCGCGTGCGCCATTTGACGAACCGCTCGCGCTTCTCGCGACTTTTTACTTGCCCAGACCGCCATCGACGCCAAAACGGATCGCTTGGCCGATGCGGAAACCGGACTTGAGCAAACTTATCCGTGCCGCAGAGGACGCGCTCACGGGGATCGTCTACGTCGACGACGCGCGCATCACGCGGCTCGTCGTCGAGAAGCGTTTCGCCGTCGATTCGCCGCCGCGCGTGGAGATTTGCGTGCAACCCGTCGCAACGCCGATAAATATTTCGTAACATCGAACGCCTGTTCCACGAAAAAAGGAACCCGCGCCCAGCAGGCGCATCGACAGCGTATGAGCGAGTGCGCCGTCGACGACGTGCCCGCCGGCGCCCAAGCGGCGGCCGGAAACTCGCCGTCCCCGGACTTCACCGACGACAGCTCCACGGCGCTCGGGCTCTCGCACGCCCGTGTCCTCCAGATTCGGACGCTCGATGACTTTCGGGCGCACTTTCTCGACCTCGATCACGAGCAGCGCGAGCATTACGCGCGACTGCTGCGCATCGGTCGCCCGCGCCCCATGCCGCGCCACGCCACGCTCGCCGATCTCGGGGTAGCAATCGACGCGAAGACGGGCCAACCGCTCATGGACCCCGACGACCCGACGCTGCGCGATCGCGACTGCGATCCCGATCTCGTGGGCGTCGGCCCCGACGAAATGGCACGCATCCTCGAAAAAAAAGCGCAGGAAGCCGAAGATCGCGACGGCGAAGGCCCTGCGTATTTCGCAGCGCTGATGGCCCGACAGGTAGCCCACCACGGTCACGGGGGCGGCAAAGCAGCGCGCAAGAAGCCAACCTCCAGCTCGGGCGGATCGATCGTGCAGCGCATGGTCGTCGAGAGTATCGAGGCCAGCATCGGTACGCACGCAGCAGGGCCTTCACGGTCACCACGGGCGGCGGCATCCGCATGACGCTCCGGGAACGCCGCAAACAGCTCCTCGCACGCCGGTTGCATATCGCCGAGGTCGAGATGGCGGTGAGCATCGCGCAGATCGAACGGTCTTCCAATCTCGGTCGCCCGCTCAAAGCTGGGCGCACCGAACCCGGAATTCCCGTTCGTGCGCGCGTCGAACGCCACCGCATCGAAACACTCCAGCGCATGACCGGCCGCACCGCATCGGATCTCATCGAAATCGGCATCCGCATACTGCACGCGCATCTCACCGACGACCACGCGGCGATCGCCGAACTCACGGCGCCCTTGACGCCCAGCGCTCGCGCATGTTAACTTGGGCGTAGAGCAAACCGCGACTTTCGTCCACGAAACTCGCACGAACGCTCGAGAACGCGCCGCGAACTCTCTGGAGATCGGGCGCATTTTTCATTGCCTCTGAACTCGGAGGTGGCGCCGTGATGGATCGACCCCGGACGTTCCCGGCATTGGGCGATGCACTCAAGGCCGGCTATCGGCTCTACGAGCGTCTCGACTCCGGCGGCTTTCTCGTGCGCAAGTTCGACGTGCGCTCGAATCAGTACGAACTTGCGGTTGTCAACGCCCCCTCGACGAGCGTGCGACTCCCGCAGATTCCCGGCATCGACGTTTCGCTCTCGCGAAACCGGTAATGCGCTTTACCGAGGCGCTCGCGTTCGCGTGGTCGGTCATCGGGCTGCTCGCGATCGCGATTTGGCTGCTTCAACCCAAACGATCGGAGAAACAGTGAACGGCCGAAACCTGCCGTGCCCATGCGGCTCGGGCGTGAAATATAAGCGATGCTGCGGGCGATCTGCGCCGGTTGTTCCGATCGCACCGAGGCGATCGATTCAGGGCCCGGCGATAATGTGCCTGATGCCCACCCGTGGCGCGATCGCGGTGGAAACCGTGCAGTCGCTCTCGCGCACCGATCGCTTGACCATCGTACTCCAGACGGTGGCCCGGAAGCCCGTCGACATCGCCCGGAACGAACTCGCCAACCTCGCACGAACCGCCGCCAAGTCGGCTCCCTTCACGCCATCGGGCGGCTGGTTCATCCTTTGGATCGACGATGATTCCTGGTGGCGCGCGGGCACTCTTACGCAGGCGATTCAATCACTCTACGATCATCCTGAGATCGATCTACTTGCCGGTTGGTTTAGCCCGCGCGCTGCCAATAGTTGCCCAGCGGTGCGCCGAATCGATGGGAGCTGGCCGCGCCCGGGCGTCAATTGCCAACCCGGAGACATCGTCGAGGTCGAGCGCATCGGTTTCCATTTTGCCTTGCATCGCGCATCGCTACTCGACGATCTTCCAAGCGATCCGTTTGTACTGGACACAGTGGACGAGGCGGAAGATTTCGCTTTCTGTCGTCGTGCGCGAGCAGCGGGAAAACGGATATGGGTGCATACCGGGCTTCCCGTCGCTCACGTTGCCGACGATGGAAGCGCGTATCTGCCCGGAGAGCCTGCGTTCCGTATTCTCGGAGCCGAACTCCTCAAGGGCGATCAACCCGAAAGCCGCAGCTACGGCGTAAATGTCGATGCTCGCGCATCGTAAGGGAAGGATATGCCTACATCCAACAAAGCCCCAAGGCCCCCGCGCACGCTCGCGAAGCTGCCGCGCAAGGCGCCTGCGCCACGGAAACCCGGCAGTGGAAACGGGCGAGAATTCCGCACCCCGGCGCAGCTTGAGCGGCAGGAGCGCGTATTTAACCTGAGCGTCATGCACGGAATGAGCGTCCGTAAAATTGCGTCGCTGCTCGAACTCGATTACAAGACGGTGGTCAAAGATCTGCGATCCGAGGAAGCGCGGCGATCCGAGGAACTTGGCGAACGACGAGAGGCGGAGAAGGCGCGTGCGGTGGCATATTACGAGGCTATCGCAGACCGGGCAATTCGCATTTCGGCTGATCCGAAGATGCCAGGGGACACGGCGCGGTTAACGGAGGCGCTCAAGGCGCGCGAGCGCATCGACAAGATTCTCGGGATTGACGCGCCCGTGCAGATCGAGGCCGGTTTAGGAGCGTTTCTCGATGCCCTGAAGCCGAAAGAGTGAGCCGAGCGGCCCAAGTCATCGCCGGCAAAACGCTCCTCGCCGAATGTCGTGATAATCCGGTGCGTTTTTGTCGTGAGGTGTTGGGGTTCGACCCGCACGAAGGCCAGGAGCGATGGCTGCAGGGTTCAACAGCCGCAGAGAACGCCTTAGTCACGGGCAACCGGTGGGGCAAGAGCTTCGTTGCTGCGGCGAAGCGTATTCATCGCTGCTTCTATCGGCACGGATGGGATCTGCGGCGAATCGCGCAGATGGAAGCCGCGCATATGCCGTATCGTTCGATCAACGTCGCGATCTCGGCGCAACAATCGCGACTGGTCTGGGATAACGCCGAGCGAATGCTCCGCAACCCGCGAGCATCGTGGATGGTGAAGTCGGTGAAGCAGGCGCCATTTCCACGCATCGAGTTTGCCAACGGGGCGATCTTTGAGGCACGCACGACCGGCGGCGATGGGAAGTACCTGCTCGGCGAAAACTACGACGACGTGAACTGGGATGAGGCCGCCTACGAGCCGCAGTTCCTGAAGGTTCGCGACAACGTCATCCGTATGCGCCTGGTCGATCGCGCCGGCAAGCTGGATTACACCTCGACCGGGAACGGCCGCAACGATTTCGGGCGCTATTTTCTCACTGGACTCCCCGGGCCGCATAAAGACCCGTTGCTGTATTCGCAGACAGGGCCGACCTCCGACAATCCATACGTCGACCACGAGCGTATCACGCAGAACGCCGCGCGGATGAGCGACCGAATGCGCCGGCAGAATATCATGGGCGAGATCATCGATGGCGGCGGAGCGTTCTTTTCGGGTGCTGACCTTGATGCCGCGACCGACACGAGTCTCGAGTGCGCTCTCTGCGAGTTCGACGATGAGGAGCGCGAATCGCACGCGATCGTTTCGCACGACGGCAAAGTATGGTTGGAGTCTTTCGCAGGGCACCGCTACGTTCACGGATGGGATCTCGCCGATAAGGCCGATTTCACGGTCGGAACCACCTGGGATATTTCGACGACTCCGAAAACGATGGTGGAGTTCGAGCGATTCAACCGGACGGGTTGGTCGCACGTCTACGACCGTATTCGGTTGCGACATCGAAAATACGGCCATGGCGAAACGTGGGTTGATGCAACGGGGATCGGCGACGTCATTCTCGATGAGTTGAAAGATATCAACGCAAAGGGCGTCAAGTTCACCGCACCAAGTAAAGCGGAGATGCTCGGGAACGTCCAGTCGATGCTCTCCAAGCGCGAGATCCGGTGGGCGCCGATCCGGGTGCTCGACGAAGAATTTCGGTTCTACGAGCGAGACGACGCAAAACTGATGACCGACTGCGTGATGAGCGTCGCGGTCGCCAGCGAAGGGATGCGCCGCGGTGGCGGCTTTGTCTACGCAGCGGTTCTATGAGGGGTACAGCATGAGTCGTCGTCGGCGTTCAGGATATGCGCACGCTCGCGCAATCGAGCCGATAGCGAAAGCGACCGCGAGTGCCGATCCGTACGCAAATATATCGGACGTCATCACGATGGGCGCAACGCGTCTGCCGGAGATGGAAACCTACTGGATGCTCCATCAAAAGCATCCATGGGTCGCAGCGTGCGTCAACCTCATCGCCAATACGGTGAGCGCGGATGGTTACGGCATCGATCCGGTTGGCAACGCCGAAAAGGACGATGACGACCCACGTATCGAGCAAATCGAGCAGTTCATGGCAAAGGGATTCGTCGGCATGAGCCAACGCCGCGCGCGTTATGCTCTGGCGGTCGATATCTTGGTCTTTGGGCGTGCGTTTTTGCGTAAGAAGCGCGCAGGTCGCTTGGTTGTCGGGCTTGAGCGCTACGATCCGCGTCTCGTCCTGCCGAAGCCGAACGCCAATCGCACGGCGATTGAAACCTATCTCATCCGGTCGCGCAAAGCCATCGACACGAGCAGTCCGGAGATGATCGGCAGCTCAGCGTTTATGGCCTCTGAGCCCGTGAAGCCCGAGGACATCATCTTTTTCAATCGCGGTGGAGGCGATCAACTGCTCGGCGCGCCCAGCCCGCTCGAACACCTCGATCTCACGATCGGCCTGGACTTCGCTATCCGCCAGCATCGTCAAGGGTTCTTCAAGAACGGTGCCGTCCCGGGCATGGTGATGGTCAATACCGATGGCAACCGAGATCAGATTCTTGCCGCCGAAGCGATGATTCGGAACACGAAGCGCGGCGCAGATAATGCGTATGCGACCTGGATGCTCAGCGGCTCGTGGGAAGTAAAGTCGCGCGGAACCGAAACCGTTGGGCAAAAGGATATCGACTTCGCTAAGGGGTCGAGCCTCAATCGGGACGAGATCTGCGCTGTGTATCACGTCCCGCCGGGCAAGCTGCTCTTCGCTGCGGGCGCGTTGGGAAGTTCGGGCAAAGCCGAAGATGATGCGACCTTTCAGGAGCAGTGCGTCCTGCCGCTTGAGGAATCGATCTACGAGCACCTCACCAAAGGGCTCCTCGTCGATGAGTTCGACATCCTCGACCTGGAATTCGCGCCGAAGCGGCGTCATTCGTTGCGATATGACATGTTCGAAAAAGCCGCGCAGGTGGTGAACTTCGGCGGCACGATCAACGAAGCCCGGGGGCTTGTGAATCTGCCGCCGATCGACTCGACGAAGTTCGATGTCGATGCGCCGCTGCTCGGAGCGCATACCGGGCCAAACGTCGCCTCGGACGAGCCACTGTCAGCAAGCGAGTCCACCAGTCAACAGATCGCGACGCCCGATGAGCAAGATGACGGAGTGGCAAAAACCGGCGCAAAGGGAAAAGCCTGGTATTAAAAGGGCGCGAAAAGTTCACCAGCGGGCATCTCGCCAAGATCGAAGACGAGACGCCGTTTCTCGCCAAGAAGTTGCAGGTCGTACGCAAGCGCTACGAAGATGCGTTCTGGAAAGCTGCCGGTCTTGATCGAAAGTCATCCTCAGGCGACCAAGCCATCACCCCAGCGGAGGCGGCGGCGATCTCTTCGGCAATCCAGGGTTTAAGCGGCGAACTCTACGCCGAGGTATTGTGGGACGAGATGACCATTCTCGTCGATGCCGGCTGGAGCAACGCGCGTGCACTCCTCGCGATCGAAACCGGATTCGAGACGGTCCCGACGTGGGCGCTCTCGGAACTGGAAGCGAAGGTCAAGGCGTTTGGCGTGCTGGTCAATCAGCGCGAGCAGCAAGCGCTCGTCGACGCATTACAGGTGGCGCTCGCGAACGGATCTTCGATTCCCGCTACCGCCGCTTCGATCTCCGATACGTTCGCGCAAGGCTATCATATTTATGCCGCCGACGGCACAACGCTTGAGCGCGTGATTCCAACGAATCAGTGGTCAGAAATGGTTGCCAGAACGGAGTTAAGCCGCGCGAGCAATGCGGGAACGATGGCGCTCTATCGGGCTGCGCAGATCCAGCGAGTCGAGTGGGTGACCACCGAAGGCCCGAATGTCTGCCCGGTGTGCGACGAGGCCGATGGAACGACCGTGAATCTTGGAGACGTGTTCGATTTCGTTGACGTCGACTCGCCGCCGGCACACCCGCGTTGCGCGTGTGGAGTGCTCGCCGCAGATCCTGATATCGTGACGGCGTCCTCGTGAAGATAACCATCGAGCAGCGAGAAGCCTATCGGCGCGCTCGCGCAGAGCTCAACGAGCGCCTAAAAATCGAGAGCGAGAAGGTGCGATTGCATCCGACGTATCGAGCGCTGACAATCGCGAAGTTTCAGGCGGAAATTCGTAAACTGTTTCGGTAGGAGGATCGATGGCTGTTCTCGCTCTTGGTCCGCGCGCCGCCGAGGCGATGCGCGCTTTGCACGCGGAGATGCGCCAGCGCATGGGGAACGCGATGCTGAAACCCCCGACCTTCTGGCGCGAGCTCGAGGCTGAATACGATCGCCGTCTCAAAGCAATCGTCCGTGAGGGTATGGGCGACGCATCCAACAACGAAATGGTGCGCGTAAAGTGCCCAACTTGCGATAGGACAGGGTCTGTCCCGCGCGATCAGCCGCGCTGGAGATGCTGCTGCGAAGATCACCACACGTTCGCGACCATGATTACCTAGGAGGCCGCTATGAAAACGATAGCCGAGGTAGTAAAGAGCGCTCGCCAGGTTGCGGCCGTGCAAGCCTTCAAGGCCGTCAATGTCGATAACCAGGGCGTCATTATCGCGATCGGCGCGTCGGTCGGGCTCGATCGCGAGGACGATGCAGTAACAAGAGGCGCGCTTGTCGGCATGGCCTACGACTTCTGTGCAGCATCAAATCGCGAGTTTCGCGCCAATCACGATGCAGACGCGATTCTCAAGGCTGATCTCGTGGCTTCGTTTCCGGGCGCGCCAATCCTCAAAAGCGGTGCGCTGTTGGCTCCGGGGTCAGAAATACCCGATGACGATGAAATCATCGGGATCGACATTCGCAAAGGTAACGAGACGCATTGGTTCGTGGGGATTAAGCCACACGATCCTGCAATCACCGAGGCGGCTCGCAAAGGCGAGCTCGCCGGCTTAAGCTGGGGCGGCTACGCCCGGAAGGAAGACGCTCATGGCTAAGTCCATCACCGATATCGCCATCAACGAGCTCTCGCTCATCTTTGGGCAGCACAAGGGCGAGGCGTGGTCTCCTGTCAACGCCGACGCGCAGGTGCTCACCGTTAAGGGAGACGCGCAGAAGTCGTTCGTATCGAGATTTTTCGATTCGCTCAAGGCTAAAGGGTACATTATGGCCGACAACACGCCTGACGACATCGATCACGACGGCGACGGCGCCGATGACTACGAGCAGATCATCTCGCTCGTTAGTACGCTCTTCTACGACCTGCAAAGCGCCATGTGCATCAGCGACGAGCAAGCGCGCACGATCGGCATCAAGACCGCGATCGACAACTTCCTCGCGGCGCTTGACGAGATGCGCGGCGATAAGGATGGCGAGAAGGAAAAGGCCGGCCGGCGTCATTCCGAAGCCGATAAAAAGCATCTCGCTGGAATCGCCGATGCCACCAAGGCGATCAACGATCACCTCGAAGCGCTCGGAACGCCCGCAGACGAGGACGACGATCTCGACGCGGACGGCAACGACGAGGATGCCGACAAGGGCGCTCCCGGCGAGATCGACGGCGTGCGCGAAGACGGCCTTTCGCCTGATGAAAAGGCCAAAGACGACAAGGAGCCGTACGGTAAGGATGCTGACTACGCGGATCCGGGCTTTCAGGAGGACGGCAAAAAGCGCTATCCGCTCGATACCAAAGAGCATGTCCGCGCCGCCGCGTCGTTTTTCGGGCGCAAAAAGAATCGCTCGAAATACACCAAAGAGCAGCGCAAGCACATCGATGACGCGATTGCCGAGGCGAAGAAGAAGTTCGACATCAAGGCATCCGTGACGCCTGCGGTCGATGCGGCGGACGGCGAGCTCGCGGACATCAACAAACTTGTTGCAGAGAAAGCCGCCGAGATCGAAGCCCGAGTCAGCGAGAAGCTGTCGGCGGCGCAAGCCGCGTTCGACGCCGCGACGAAGGCCATCAAGGACGAGGCTCAGGCGCTCATCGACGCCGCGAAGTCTGAAGCGGAATCGGCGAAAGCCGCCGCGATGGAAGCCGAAGCGAAAGTCAAAGCGCTCGTGCAGGACGCCATGACGCCGAGCGCGCCGGGATTCGTGCCGACGCAGCGACTCGACGGTGGCAAAGCCGACGATCCGGCTGCGCAGGCGACGAAGGCTGAACTGCTGGACGTGAAGCCGACGTCGATCGCCGAGGCGATCAAACTGCAAAACCTCATCCACTCCTAAACTTTCCTGGCGCGCGCCGCGCGACTTCGGGAAACCAACACCGCTCGTTGTGTGAACGAGCAATCTCACGAGAACGCCGCAATCGTGGCGTTCTTTCTTTTGGAGGAACGCCAAATGAGTATGGAACAAGTGCAAAAAGCACTCGATACGGTCGTCGGCGCAAACCTGATTCGTCAGGATCTCAGCGCTACGATCTCGATCACCGATGGCCGGCCGCGTCCGGTCTTGCAGCACGCTCCGGTCAACAAGGCTCGTGGCGTCGTCCACGAGTGGGACGAGCAGTCCCTCGTTGTGCCGGGATCGGGCGTCGCATCGTACGCCGATGGCACAACGCCAACGGCCGACGCCGTCGCGGCAGCGCAAAACTCGAACCAAACGTGCCGCATCGGTAAGACCGCGCAGGTTACCGACGACATGGTCGCCGCCTTCACCGGTGGCGGCTCGTGGGTGCTCGCCGACGGCGAAACCGAAAAGCTCGTTCAGGAAGCGATCGACTTCCAAACGGAGCTCAAGACCCGCGAGGTACTCGACGAGTGCGAGTGGATGCACATCTCGGGCAACCACACGGTCGTATCGGGTTTCCCCGGCGGCCAGACCGACGGGCTCGTGACCTGGATCACCGCGAACGGTTACATCAACGCCAACGGGGGAACAGCGACGACGCCCGTGGCGTTTGCCGAGCAGACCGTGCGCGACACGATGCGCGGAGTCGCCGAAAAGTTCCCGGCGATGATGCCCGACACGATTCTCGTGCCGCCGGAGCTCAAAGCCGACTTCAATACCTTCACCGGTGCTGGAGCAGGCAACCCGATCGTTCGCGTGCTGCCGAATAGCGAGGCTGTCAATGGCTTCGTCGCCGGCGTCCCGGAGGTGAAGTTCTACGACTCGGGCTACGGCGTGCTCGCCGTGCGCGAGGAGCCGAACCTCTCGCCGCTCTTCAACCCGCTGCTCTCGGGCGAGATCTACCAGAACGTCCTGCTCTACAACAGCAAGCAGGTTCGGCATTCGCAGCTGCGTCCGCTGGGCGCAGAGCAGCTCGCTCGCATCAATACGAGCGTGCAGCGCATGATCACCACGACGTTCGCCCAGGAGCACCGCGTTGCGAAGCATACGGCGATCATCCAGTACCAGAAATCGTCGGTAGCGTAAGGAGCTTCGTGACGATGCAACAGGGCAGCGCTTCGGTGCTGCCCTCTCACCTTCTTGGTGCAGCGTGAAGCGACGTAAACGCTCCGCGCATATTGAGCCGCTCGCCCAGCCAGTCATGCAGCCCGCCCAGGCTCGTTCCTGCATCATTCGCTGCGACAGTCGGGAATTTAGTCGTTTCGCAGATCTCCTTCGGGCGAGGATCGAATCGCTCGGCGCGAACACTGACGATGGTCGCGTCGTGCTTCACGTCGGACGTCCCGAGCACTGGCTCTCGGTCGCCGACAAGATCAACATCGGCTGCAGCTGGTGGCCGCACTCGGCGCCAAACGATTATCGCGCACTCTATCGTATCGATCACCTCATCGTTCCATCTGCGTGGTGTGCGCAAATTGCAATGCCGCGACCCGATCAGCAGATCCACGTCCTTCCTGCCGGGATCGATACGCGCGTGTTTGCGCCCGAGCTGAACGCTCGCCCGCGGGGGCGCCTGCGCTTCCTCGCGATTGCCGAGAGCGCCGACGACCCCGCTGCTGGGATCGATCTCGCTGGCAGAGCGTTTCTGGGCGCAGATATCGATGCGTCGCTCGATATTTTCGGATACGCCCCGACCGGTGTATCATTCACGGACCGACGCATCCAAACCAGGCGTTTCATCGGCGCTGAGATCGATCTTGCGAAGCTCTTCTACGGGTACGACGCGCTGCTCTACCCGGCTCGTGGAGACGGTGCAGGAATCATGGCGCTCAAGGCGCTTGCATGCGGGACGCCCGTCCTGCACTCGGGGCAGACCGGAATGGCGGAATTCGCCGATCTGGGGGAGCTTATCGCTAGTCGAAAAGTGACACTGCACGATGGGCGACATTGGCACGAGCCGATCATCGACCTACTCGCCCAACGAATCGCCACCTTCTCGCTCGATCGAGAGAAGGCGCTTGCCGACAGCCGTGCGGCTCGCGAGCGATTCGCTATCGATGCTTTTGCCGCGCGTGTATTGGAGGTCGTTCATGTTGCTCAACAATCCCGCAACATATCTGAGCGTCGCGGCGTTTCAGGCTGAGGCAAACGACTACGACCTCTCGACCTACACCTCAACGCAGTTGCAAGATATTCTCGTCGCTGCTTCGAGCACGGCTGATTCAATCATGCGGCGCTCGTACCAGCCACAGGAAGTTACCGAGCAGATTTACGGCAACGGGACGAATACGTTGAATCTCGCCAATGTCCCGATCGCATACGTGAAAAGCGCAGAACTCGTGATGCCTGGATTCGCGCCCTTCCAGCTCCCACTTGGCGAACTCTTTTACGACTATCAACGCGGGACAATTCAGTCGTTCTCGCCGCTCATCTTTCAGAGCTTCGGGGTGGCAAACGTCTTCCCAAGCGGGCTGCCGATCGTCGTGAACTACGCCTACGGCTGGGGATGGCCAATTCCGGCTCCGGCGTTCACACTGAGCGCTGGCCTAGCGGGGACGCTCACGCCAGGTCAAGCATACGATTTCCAGGTAACTACGCGCACGCAGTCGGGAGAATCGCTTCCCAGTACGTTGCAAACGTTTACCTGCGGCGCAAGCGGAGCCATCGCCGTGGGCATCTCGCCACAGCCCGGCGCGTTCGTCTATCGCATTTATGGATGCGAGCATGGAGCCACACCGGTGCTCATCACCGAATCGCCGGCAACGAACTACGGCCAAGCGGTACTCACGGTGCAGATCACATCGCTATCTCCTCCGGCGACATTGGGAGCGCTCCCGCTGCCAACGGTCGATAACAGCGCGTGGCCGCAGCCCGCGGCGGCGAACGAAGCGGTGCGCTTGCTGGCCTTAATGCGGATCTACGAACAGAACGATCTCTCTAACCGGGGCATTTACAAGACGCAAAGCGGACGCAAGAGCGTGATGTGGCGCTCAACGCAAGGCATGAGCGATAAAGGTCTGCCGCTGCTCTATAACCGCGCGACCGAACTCTTAAAGCCGTATTCGTATCAAGGGATTCTCTAGCGATGGGAGCGCAGTTTACGTCTCAAACGACGAATTCGTGGTACGAGGACACCGAAACGGTGACGATCGTACGCGCTACGCCTTCGGTAACGCCGGGAACCTTTACGCTCGCGACGATCTACAGCGGGGCGTGCGATTTCCAGGAAGAGCGCGGATCGCAGTTCATCAACCCGTCGGGCAAGATCGACCAATCGGACGCGATTCTCCTTATCGATCCGACCGCAGGAGCGCTGCCGTCAGTGAATCCCGGTGACAAGGCGACGATCAACGGAACCGACTTCGGCGTGATGCTGGTGCAGACGTGGAACACTGCGCCGATTCACCTCGAGCTCCAATTGAAACGCGGGCCGATGCCGTACAAGGGGCACGCATGAAAATGACGTTATCGGGGCTTCCGGAGCTCAAGAAGCGGATTATGGCGCTCGTTGCGAATCTGCACGACTTGCACCCAGCGTTCTTGCGCGCTGCGGTCGTCGTGCTAGATTCGGCAAAACGGCGTATTCAGAGCCACGACGACGGGCGGTGGTATATCTCGCGGGCGATGGCGATGAACCCGCGCGGAACGCCGCTGCATCGTACGGGGAGACTGTTCAATTCGTTCGATCTCGGAGGCGTCGATAACGATGTCGTCGATATCACCGGCGGCGTGTCGGTTGGCACGAATTTAGAGTACGCAAAATATCTCCAAGACGGGACATCCAAGATGCCGGCACGGCGCTTTTTGTATATCGATCAACGTCTCGCCGAAGGCGTGAAGCAGGTTTTTACGGCGCATCTCTTTGGTGGTGCATCGTGACGATGGAAGATGTCGGCGCTGCGCAGTGGGCGCAGATTATGACGATTCTTCAGGCGCAGATGGCGCCCGGAGGTCAACTCGCTGGCCTCAAAGATCTGCGAAAATCGCTGCATCTCTGGACGGGAGCGCTCCCGGCTGCAGGCGTGCAGCTCATCGAGCTCACGGAAGAGCCTCGAGCCACGCGGCGCAACCTCGTGACGACGCTCTTTCACATCCTGGTCTCCGCCGACTCGACGGCGACGATCACTGGATCAACGGAAGTGCCGGCAAATCTCGACGCAGCCTTAGCAACGCTGCAGCCGCTCGTCAACGACGGGAGCGGCAACGGGATTACCGCGATCTTGCGTGCGAATTTCGGATTAGTCAACGCGTCAGGGCAACCGCTTGCGCTGCGCACACAAGTCAAAAGCGTTCGCTACTACAATGACATCGGGGCTGGCGAAACCCCGCAGATCTTCGCCTACGCACTCATCGGCTTCGAGGCACAAGTCGAAGTCAGCATCTAGGAAAGGCTACTGCCATGAAGCAAGTCAAATACGTTCCGGCGCACGGCTCGGCAGAGCCTGCAGCGGTTGGTGGCATCGAACTGATTCCCGGTAAAACGACGACCGTCGCCGACGATGTCGCCGCGATGCTCTTTCGCTCGGCGATGGTCGTCGACGCGGCAACCGGCAAGAATCCAAACTTCATCTGCATCGATTGCGGCGTCGATACCAATCACGACGGCGTACGCGATCCCATCCGCGCGCGACTGGGCCGCGGCTCGACGCTCGTGCTCGTCCAGGAAGACGGGCGCCGGCGTTGTCCGGCGTGCGGTCTTACTGCGGAGCATAAGGCGCCTGTAGCAGCGAGCGCTCCGTCGGGTCAGGCGTATACACCGTATCAAGCCGGGTCCGTCGTCGACGACGAATAATCGCCTTCGGCCGGTCTGTTTTTATGCCGCCGAACGGGCGGATTTCATGCGCTCACACTCTAGGAGGTTTTCATCATGGCTCAACCGCTTCCAGTCCCTATTGGCGAGCGCGTCGTCGTCGGCATCGGCAAAGAGACGACGTTTGGCTCTGCCGTAACGCCCACGAAATTTCCGGCTGCGATGGACGTTTCGCCGACCCCGAAAAACACCGCTATCCCGCGCACATCGGCGCGCGGCCAGAATTCGCAGGTCTATCCGGCGACCGGCGCCTATACCGGAAAGCTCAGTTTTGAGCCGGAATGTTGCCCTGACGTGCTTCCGCAGCTCCTCGCGTATGCGATGGGGAGTCAGACTGCGCCGAGCCTCGATGTCGTCGCGACGACGCTTGCGTTGGCCGCGGTCACTGCGGCAACGTCCATCGTGGTGGCGAGCGCGCAGAATATCGCGCCGGGCGAACTACTCACGATCGGAACGAACTCGCCGATCGCCGTCACCTCGGTTTCCGGCACAACGGTCAATCTCGCGTCGGGACTCACGGCCCAAGCGGCAAGCAACGCTCCGGTGACCTGCACCTCGACGACCGCCTATACCTCGACATTGAAGCTCGGCACGCCGTTGCCGACGTTTACCATGCAGAACAATCGCGTCACCGATACGGTCGCCTACACGGGGTGCAAAGTCGATACGCTCTCGATGACGCTCGACCCAAAGAAGGGAATGACGGCCAAGTTCACCATCGTCAACCAAAGCGAAGCGAAGATCGGGTTGCCGGCGACGCCGGTCTATTCGGCGCTTTTCCCGTTCCTGTTCGAAACGCTCGGCGGTTCGACCGAATTCAACGGCACAGCGATCGGCATTGCCGGTCAGGCCGCGGTCTTGGGATGGGACATCACGCTCGCAAATTCGATCAAAGTCGACTACCTCTCGGCAGCAAACGGTCGCGAGCCGATGGACTTCCCCGAGCAGATGAAGAAGGTCAGCGGCAAGCTCACGCTCGGCTTCGAGAACGACGTGGCTCAAGACGCCTTCTGGGGTGGCAACACGGGCCCTGCGGCTTCGATCCCGAGCGCGTCGATCAACCTCTTCATGGTATCGACGGATCTCGCGGACGCGACTCAGGGCATCCCGTATATGCTCACGTTGACGATGAATAAATGCTTCATCGAGAGCGCGGACGTCGCCCAAAAACCGGGCTCGATCTTGCAGCAGGTCGTGACGTTCGAATGCTCGCAGTCGGTTGCCGGCGCGTCCGACGATCTCGTGGCCGTATTCGTTAACACGGACTCGGCAGCGTACTAATGGCTGCACATGAAGCGACGGCCAAACGGCGCGCCCAAAAAGCCGCCGCGCAGGCCCCTGAAGAAGCCCTCGAACGGCTCCCGGAGAAAATGCTCGAGCCTGAAACCCAGGAGGCCATCCTGAGCCCCAAAGGCGTCGAGTTTCAGCTCTTCGGCGATACCGTCCGCATCTATCCGCTCGCGATGCGGCGTGCGCTTGCCTTCAACGGCCTTGTCGCCAAGGTCTTGGGGGCATCGTCGGAATTGCACGGAGAAAACACGATCATGCGCATCGGAGGAGCGTTAGCCGAGGAGTACGTCGATGACTTCCTCGCGCATCTCGCTCGGGCGTTACATCCAGCCGATCGCGTCGTGAGCCAAACAGAGATCGATGCGCTCGTCGCCGACATCGAAGCGAAGATGGATGTGCGGGCGTTCCGGACGTTCTCCGCAGCGTTCCTGGTGATGGCGACGCAGAACCAGTCCATCGAGGCATTGGGACTCAAGCCAGCCGAGGCGCAAGCAAAAAACTAATCAGCGAGGATGCTCCGACGATCTTCGAGGCGATCGACATCCTCGCTGCTTCCTATTCCATGTCGGCGGCGACGCTTATGGATACGATGACGCAAGCGCAGATCGAGCTGCGCTTCCTGTTCTATTCGCGCGAGCGGCGTCGCGAAGCCGAACGACTCGGTGGCGCCGTTGCGTCAATTATTGCCAGAATGTTTGGAGGTTAGTCGATGAGTAGCGACATGGGCCTCCATATCGGGATCACCGCCGACGCCGTCAGCGCGACGACGGAACTCGGTGACGTTGAAGCGCGCCTCTCCGCCTTGGAGCAGGCGTTTATTCGCGCATCCTCTACGGCAACCGAACACGCAGCCGCAACCGAACAGGTGGGGCTTGCATCGACGGCCGCAGCCGAAAAAGTCGGCGTCCTCAAAGCCGAAGTGAATGAATTCGGGTTATCGGCCGAGGCCGTCAGCAAGCACGCAGCAACGCTCGCGAAGGGGTTCCAGGCCGCAGGTTTAGGCGCCGCCGGCGCCGCCTCGCGCGTTGCTGGCCTTACGGGAGCGCTCGAAGAGCTCAAGGGTGCCGCTCCGCAGCTGCTTTTGCTCGCCGGCGCCTTTACGGCGGTGGCTGGATCGTACGGTTTCATTAAAGACGCGATCACGCAGGCTTCGAAATGGCAGCAGGCGATGATGTTGCTCGGGCAGACCGTCAAAAACCAAGGCGGCGACTGGGCGATCTTGTCGGGTCAAGTTGAGCGGTGGGCCAATCTTCAAGAGGCGACGACGACCTTCACGCGCGATCAAGCGGTGAGCGCCGTCAAGTTGCTTACCGCGACGGGAATGTCGCTTTCCGACGCGATGAAGAGCGTACGCGTCGCCGAAGATGCATCGGCCGCGTCGGGCAAAAGCCTTTCGACAGTCGTGCGTGGCCTCATGGAGGCCGAGCATGGGCGCACGCAGGTGCTCGCCGCATTGGGCATCGGCACGCGCGAGCAGATTAAAGTCGGTATGACCTATCATGCGATTTTGCAGACGATCGAGAAGGACATGGGCGGCGCTGCGCAGGCCGCAACGCAAACGCTCGGCGGCGCGTGGAAGCAACTCGGCGACGCGATGAACAAGCTCTCTGCAGACATTGGGACGCAATTTCTCCCGCAACTCACGGGGATCGTGCAGGGTATACGCGGCATCGTCGATGAGGTCGATGCGAACCTTCCGACGATCATCGCGACCATCGACGCGTTCGGGAATGCGCTGAAAACTGTATGGAACGTCGTTATGACGCTTTCGCCGGTGATCGAAGGTCTTTTTATCACCATGATCGGCGTGCGTGCAGTCGCCGCCGTCCAGGCGCTCTCTTCGTTGATAAGCACGCGACTGGTCACCGCCCTGCTCGCGACCTCATTCAACGCCGAAGGCGCAACAGCGTCGCTTGGGTTCATGGAAACACTGATGAGCGGAGGACTCGTCGCTGCGATTTCATCGGTGACGGCGTCGCTCGGCGCGCTAATTACCGCAGAAAACCTGGCAACGCTAGGAATTCCAGCGGCGATTGCCGGAGCGGTTCTCGCATTCCAGCATCTTGGAGATATTGTGCGATGGGTCGAGGCCGCGATCGGTCGACTGCTTGTCGCTTCGAGCAACTTCGATAGTCATTTGCTCGGGTGGATTCCCGGTGTTAATGCGTTCGCTTCGGCCATCCGCGCAATAGGCAATTCCGCATTATTTGCTTCGTCGAATCTCGAAAAGCTTGCTGCGGCAAAACGCACCGCCGCACAGATTGCAGAAGATAGCAGCAACTCCAAAGCGATTGCGATGGATCAACTCGTTATCCAGAACTCGGGCAACCAATATACCGCAGCCCAAGTCGCGGCCGCTCGCGCCGATATGCAGACGCGCCAACAGTCCGCAAGCGCATTCAGCTTCAATAACGCCGACACGAATACGGCCTTCGATGCGTTCGTTGGCGGCCCAGTCGGCCCCAAAAAAGCCAAGCACGGCAAGAGTGCAGCCGCCCAGGCTCAGCACGAACTCAACGCCGAGATTCAGAACTCGCTGAAATACCTCTCGGATCTGAGCGCTAAAAACGAGCTGACAACCGCGCAGTATATCGCCGGACTGAAGCGCGTTGAATCAGAGTACAAGCTCACCCAGGCGCAGCGCGCGTCTATCGATCATCAGATCGCGTCGCTGGAGCACAAGGAGCAACAGCAACATAGCGCCGAGGAGATGAAAGCGTTCAACGACGAGCGCACGCATCTCTCGCAGATGCTCACGATTGCAAAGGACACGTTCGGGCAGCACTCTGCGGCGTACATTAAAGAGGTACAGAAAGAAATCGGCGAGCTGTCAACGTGGCTGAAAGACCATAAAGACGCAGATCAAAAGATGGTCGATGACATTCGCGTCGCGATGGCACAGCGCCAGAAGATCGTCACGGATGAGAACGCCTACGAAGAGAAGCAGGCCGAGGCGCTCCAAAAGAAGCAGCATCAAGAGTTGCAACGCGAAGAAGATCAGCTCTCGCGCTGGTCGGATCGCGCGATCTCCTACTTGGATCGCTTCTTCAAGCACGGCAAGCACGGCATGAACAACATGGCCGATCTCTTCCAGTCGATGATAAAAACGATGGAGCAAGCGCTTGAAAAGAGCGCGTTGATGTCGCTGCTGGGGCAACTCTTTAATATCCCTACTGCGGGATTTGGCTCGCTTTTGTCGTCGAATCTCTCCAGTGCGTTTGGCTTAAGCTCGCTCTTTGGGGGAGCCGGGGCGGCCGCGGCGGCGGGCGGTGTCGATACGGTCGCGAGTTCGCTCGGGAATGCGGCACTGGTGCAGCTTACCGGCTCGTCGAACGCAGCGCTAGCCAGTGCTCTCTCGGGCGCAAGCGGCATCGGTGGATCCGGCGGTGCAGGAGCGCTCGGCGCTTTTGGCGGCCTCGGTGCGCTTCTCGGCGTTGGCGCGGGCGCGATCGGCGTGGGGTCACTCATGGGTAGCGTTATGCACGATTCTCCGGGCAACAATAACGCGATCTACGGATCGCTTGCAGGCGTCGCCGGAGCAGGGCTACTTGCGGCCGGCGGATCGCTCGCAGGCGTTGGAATGTCCGGTGCGGTTGGAGGTCTACTTGCATCCGGCCCGCTGGGATGGGGTATCCTTGCGGGCGGCGCAATTCTTGGTGGGTTGTTTGGCGGCCTCTTTGGCCCTCATGGCCCCCGACCTGATGTCACTGACACTCAAAATTACGGCAGCATTTGGGCGAATCTCGTTGGCGCCGGCCATAACGGAGTCGCTCCGATCGGCGCAAACGGTTCGTCGTTTACCGAGGCCACGAATGTTTCAAAGGCGCTCGGCGGAGAAGGTGAACTGCAATATATATCTTCTTGGATAACGGCAAATCCGGCCGAAGCCGCAAAATTGCTCACGCCTCAGGAGCTACAAGATTTCACTGGCGCTACGACAATAACGGACAACAAAGGCAACAACTGGACACTCAATAATGGCGTCATTGCAACGTACACTGATCTCGGAAACGCGGCGAACGCCGCAATAACGGCGATTAAAGGGCTAGGGGGCGCCGCCGCTGCAACGGCGACGGCGGTCTACAACGTCTCCCACTCGTTCCCGGATTGGCAGAATCCGCAGGTCGCATTAGGGGGCACCTATACCCCGGGAGGGCCGACAATTGGCCCCGGAAACGGTGGCGGCGGCGGCGTTGGAACGGGGGGTGGCCCCGTGCAATCTCCTCCCGATGGAGGCGGTGCGAGCGGCGGCAATCCGGGCGGCGGAATCGGTCTGCCTGTGGGTTCCGGTGGCACGCCGGGAGGCTCGCCGCCGACGATCCACGTTCACCTCGGCACGATCAACGTCGGTGGTCTCGTGCAAAGCGACGGCGAGCTTGCTTCGACCATCTCGCAGCTCGTTGCGAAAGAGCTCTCGGCTAATCTCGCCGGCACGACGATGAGGACGTGGTAACGTGGCGTATGTAGGCATCACCCAGGTCTTCAAACCTGGGGGCATCAACGGCACCGCTGGAACGCCGAACTTCCTCACGTCGCTCGACGGCGTCGTCGGGCAACTCGGAGGCGCGTCCGTCGTGCAGTGGACGGACATTCAAATCGGCGGCTTGCAAAAAGCGACGATCCAAATGGTGCGCCCATTGGAGCAAAAGCTCGACATCGTGGCGGGGAACTGGCTCTATTTCGCCTTGGGGGGCGGCACGCTTTCGAGCGCCGCCGGAGCGGGCGCGTCATCGTTGACGGTGACCGGTTTAGGATCGCAGTTCACTGGCATCGGCGGACTGATTCAGGGCGACATCATGGTGGGGGACTATATCCTCGTCAGTGACGGCACGAATACCGATCTCATGGCTGTGTCGTCGGTGACGTTGGTGTCTGGAAATACCTATACGATCGGGCTCGCCTCCGCGCCGGGGCAAGCGACCTCGACGACACTCAATGCCTACAGCATCGGCGCAATCGTCGCACGTCTCCAGTTTTCCGGCTATCTCTATCGACGCGAGCCGACCACCGAACTCACCAATAAATTCGTGCTGGAAGTCTACGGCTTCTCGGCTCGATATAACAACGTTCTTTGCAACGCCGACATCGTCGACCAAGACTCGGCTACGTCGATTCTCAATCTTTGCCAAAGTTACGCCCCGACGTTGCCCGAAGTGTTGGTAAGCTCGGCGAACTTTGCAGCGGCAAATAGCATCATGGCGACGACCTCCGCGAAGAACGGCAAGGTCTTTAAGGTCATCACCGACATTCTCAAGGCGGAGAACTCGCACGACGCCAACACGAACTATGCGTTTTGGGTTGACGCGGCGCGCGAGGCGCATCACGCCATTATCCCTGGGGCCAATGTCGGCACCCCAACAGGGTCGCTCGGATACGCTGGGAGCACGCCCGCGACGCCGACCTTCACGATCGATCTCCTAGCCGGCTCCAATGTCGGCGACTCGCTCGGGCCCATCGACGTGCAGGATATGGATCTCTCGAAGATGGTCAATACGGCCATTGTCAACGGGGGAACGAAAAAAGATAAAACGCAGCTCGCTGTCATCGTGCAAGATACGACTTCTCAAGCTGCGTGGGGATACTACGAGGGGACATGGACGAATCCCGACCTCGTGGACGACACCGCAGCATCGCTGTGGGGCGCGGGGCAACTCTGCCTCACGGCATATCCGCTGACGACTGCGAAAGCCAAACTCACGCAGGCTTCCATGCGAATCGATTCGCGTACGCTCTTGCAGATCACCGGATTCACCGACGGTTCGATCATGCAGTTCAACCCGACGCAGGTACAATATACTTGGGATGCACGCAAGCAGATTGTCACCGCGAGCCTCGATCTCGCGCAGGCGCGTCCCGACATCGGATCGATCATGGCCGAAGGGATGCGCGAGGTCGCTCAACGAGCGGGTGTCGAGAATCCCGGCTCGCAGGTTATCGATACCTACGTCGTAAGTGGATTCGATCTCTCCATCGTTGGGTTAACGGCGACAATTGC